>JAPUEP010000288.1 GCA_027492515.1 Hyphomonadaceae bacterium | reverse complement strand
TGTTAATTCATAGCCAAAATCTTCGATATTTGTAACTTCTTGGCGAATAATCTCGATATTTGGGTGGTTTTCAATTTTGTTAGTAACGCTTTGTGCGAACCCTTCACGATCAACCGCAAGCGCCGAACCCGCAGGGACTTTATTTTCACCCGCGCATTCCATAATAAGTGAATTACACATGCGCATTTCATGGTGAATAAGACCAACCGCATTATAATCAGAATCATCAGAACGGAAAGAATTTGAACAAACCATTTCGGCAAAATTTTGCGTATGATGCGCATCTGTCATGCGAACAGGGCGCATTTCATATAATTTAACTTTAAGCCCAAGATTTGCCACTTGCCATGCCGCTTCCGAGCCAGCAAGACCACCACCAATGATATTAATTATTTTCGTATTTTCCATGAAATGTGATTTATACACTTGCGCTTTCATTGGCTAGGGGGGTAAACTGAAACAAATAGATGGAATTATAAATGGCCAATAAATTTTCCCCTTCTGATGCTGCGGTTTCAATTTTTACCTTTGCAAAGCTAAATCCAAAATTTGTTTTAAGATATATGGCGATTACATCTGTGTTTTCGCTATTATTATATATTATAGTTTCATTTACTGGGCTTTTAGAGTCTGGCGCTGCATTTGAAAAAATAAACCCAAATAGCACTGATTTGGAGCCGTTTTTTGCGGCATTAAAATTAATAAATGGGCCAGTTGCAATTATATTCTTATTGGCTGCAATATTATTGGGTGTTGTTTTAAACGCTTTTGCAATGCGTAAATTGGTACGTAACCAAGAAATTGGTTTTTATGGTTTAAGCTTTGGCAATGATGAGAAAAATCTTATTATCGGCTCTTTATTGATTGCCTTTATTGTCTTTTGTGTGACTTTTTTAATAAGTTTTGTATTATCATTCGTTGCAGTATTTTTTAAACCAGTTGCGCTTTTGGTTCCTGTGATAATTATTCTTGGTGCAATTTTCCTTTTGGGGCGCCTTGGAATATGGGCAGTATTATCAATCGCCAATCGCAACATTGGTATCAAAGACGCTTATAATTATACCAAAGAACAATTCTGGTCTTTTGTTGGTGCTTATATTCTTTGTGGAACTTTGGTTATAATAGCGTCAATTTTCGTAAAAGCGCTTTTGTCTTTTGTTTTCTCGGCAATAATGCCGGCGGATATGTTTTACAAAGTTCCGCAAAATAGCAAAGAAGTTTTAGCCATTGGAACTTTATTGTTCCAAATGGTGTTTTCTTTCTTCAGCTCATTTGGCTCTTTGGCTTTATTGTGCGTTGGCGCTTATGCATATCACCAAATAGAAGCTGGCGAAGTAAAGGTAAAAGAAGAAATTTAATATTGTGATATTGCTTGCATTATAAATTGTGTTAATAATTATCTATGGCACAGATTAAAAACTATTTCGAAGTATCAGTAATTTGGAAACAATTATTGGGTTTTATAAGAGATAATTCTAAATTTATACTTTGGCTTGGCCTATTGCTTGCCATAATTTATATTTTGGATTCTGTTTTTTCTTTATATATTCCAAATTATAATGATTTAATCAATATTAGTGATGTCGGTTTTTTAAAATTCCATTCCATTGATTTATTACAAATTATAAGCCTTGATAAAGCTTTGCCGTTTGGTTTGCACGCTTTCATTTTCTTATTAAACATTATGATATGTACAATGTTGTTTAGGAAGTTTTTGTTTAATGAATATTCTGGCTTCTTTGGGTTGCAAATTGGACGTCAGGAATTAATCGTTGGCTTAATAGGCTTGATTGACATAACATTTATCAATTTTATGAAGCCAGTATTTAATTGGTTTAATGCTTCTCAACAGCCAGTGAATTTGCTTGGTTTGATTATAGTTGCTATTATTATGGTTTATGTTGGTATGCGCTTCTATCTTGCTGCACCGTTATTTTTGTCAGAAAATAAAATAAACCTCCTAAAAGCTTGGGAAATGTCAAAGAATAATGCTTGGAACTTTTTTGGTCTTTGTATTTTTTCAGCTTTAGTTGTTGCTGGATTGGCTGTTATAATTCAAATATGCCTTATTTTATCGGCATTTTTATTTGGTTTTGATCGCCGTGTAATTAGTCTTGAAATTTTAAAGGACAAACTATTTGTATATAATGCAAATCCATATTTCATTGGATTCGCAAAATTAATCTTTAATATATTAATTGATGTTCTTAGGAATATCCTCAACGTATTAATTCCGGTCTATGCCTTCAATCGGATTTGCGAACTATCAAAATACGAAGATATTCAAAACGCAGATTTACAAACTGCTTAAGCATTAAGCTCAATAGATACAGGAACATGATCCGATGCTTTTGGCATTTCGCGCTCATCGCGCCAGATTTTGTGTGATTTAAGTAAATCTGCGGCCTGTGGGCTAAGAAGGTGGGTGTCTATATGAATACCCAAATCGCGCGGCCATGCACCGCCCTGATAATCCCAGAATGTGTATTGATGCGCGCGCCCATCAAGTGCCATAAAACTATCGGTAAGGCCCAAATTCAATAATTCATGCCATTTGGCGCGTGATTCAGCACGGAATAATGCATCATTTTCCCATGCTTTGGGATCGTGGCAATCTTCGGGGCGCGGAATAATATTCCAATCGCCGCAAATAACAAATGCCTCTTCTTGCACTAATAAGTCTTTGCAATGAGCGATTAATCTATCCATCCATGCCAATTTATAGTCAAATTTTGGCGTATCAACTGGGTTGCCATTGGGGCAATAAACGCAAATAACACGTATTGCTTTGCCATTAGGTGTTGAAACAATTGTTTCCAAGAAGCGTGATTGTTCATCTTCTTCATCAAAGGGCAGGGCGCGTCTTTCTTCTTCGATGGGTAATTTTGATAATATTGCCACGCCATTATAAGATTTTTGCCCATGAACAATGCAATTATAGCCCAAAGCCTCAATATCTTCGCGCGGGAATTTATGTTCTTCGCATTTTAATTCTTGCAAACAAACCACATCGGGCTGGGCATTTTTAAGCCATTCAATGACGTTTAAAAGGCGGGCATTAATTGAATTGACATTGAAACAGGCGATTTTCATACTGAAAAACTCATACCGCAACCACAAGAAGTGCGTGCATTTGGATTAACAATTTTAAATGACGAGCCGATTAATTCTTCCACCCATTCAACTTGCGCATTTTGTAAAAATCCGATTGATATATCGTCAATAACAACTTTGGCGCCATTTTTTTCAAGAATAATATCATGGTCATCGCTTTTGTCATCAAGGTTAAAATCATACTGAAAGCCAGAACAGCCACCCGCATTAACCGCAATTCGAAAGAATTTTTGGTCTTTGTTTTCATCCAATAATTTAACAATTCTGTTTGCGGCTTTGTCCGAAATTGAAAAATTATTTGATTCTAAATGTAATTTTTCCAAAGATTTGGCGTTATTCATTGATTTTTTGTGCTTTCTTGCCCACTTTACAAACTAAAAAGTAATGATTTGCATTATATATATGGTATATAGTTTTAAAAATAAAAGTATATATTTTTTGAAAGAGGTGGAAATGGCAAAGTTTGACATTTCAACGCAGGCAGTTTTCGCAAGTGACCCAAACAATTCACGTGGTCGCAGATATCAAGAACCAGAAAGCAAAACCAGAACCCCGTTCGAACGCGATAGGGATAGGGTAATTCATTCAAGTTCGTTTCGTCGCTTAAAGGGCAAAACCCAAGTTTTTGTTGCCCATGAAGGTGATCATTTTAGAACCCGCCTTACGCATTCATTAGAAGTTGCACAAATCGCGCGTTCGGTTGCGCGTCGCCTTAAGGTAAATGAAGACCTTGCGGAGGCTTGCGCCTTATCGCACGACCTTGGTCACCCGCCATTTGGTCATACTGGCGAAGAAATTCTTGATGAAGCGATGAAAAATTGGGGCGGTTTTGACCATAATGCCCAAACCATTCGCGTTATCACACGTATGGAGCAGATTTATCCAAATTTTGACGGCCTAAATCTTACATGGGAAACATTAGAAGGCACGGTTAAACATAATGGCCCATTAATTGCCTCTATGGATGAATATTCAAGCCTTGCACCTGTTTGGCGTGATTTTAACGAAGGTTTTGATTTATTACTTACAACCTATGCATCGGTTGAAGCGCAAATTGCGGCGGTTGCCGATGATATTGCCTATAATAACCATGATTTAGATGATGCATTACACGGCGAAATTTTCACAATCGAAGAAGTATCCGCCGCTGTACCATGGGTTGGTGAGGTTTTCTCCCAAGTTCGTAATGAATACCCAAATACAAGCCCGCAAAGATTGCGCGGCGAAGCAATAAGACGTCTTATTGGTGCATGGGTTAATGATTTGGTCGAAGAATCACAAAGGCGTATTGAACAATATAAACCGCAATCCGCCGAAGAGGTTCGTAATCTTGGTGCGCCATTGGTTGGCTTCT
>JAPUEP010000287.1 GCA_027492515.1 Hyphomonadaceae bacterium | reverse complement strand
AATTATATAGAAATTTTCCATATAAATTTGCGCCGCAATTAAGGGAAATCTTCAATGAATTATTGGAAAAAGATGTTCCGCTTGCTTATAATTGCTCTGCTGGGCAAGATAGAACTGGGTTTGTGACAGCCATGATTTTATCGTCTTTTGGCGTTGGGAAAGATGATATAATTAATGATTATCACCTATCAACAAAATACCGCCAGCCACAGTTTGAAATGCCAAAAATCAATCTTGAGGCCAATAAAGATAATGCGGCGGCACAATTATTTGCAAAATATCAAAGCGCACCAAATGCAGGCGTTCCGCAACCATTAAAAGATGAAAATGGGCAGGCTTTTTTAGAAGGCGCATTTAGTGAAATTAATGAGAAATGGGGCAGTGTTGATAATTATTTGAATAAAGAAATAAAACTATCGCCACAAGACATTAAAAAATTACGCGAAATGTACACCGAATAAATAATTCAAACAAAATAAAGCCCCGCAAAAAAATGCGGGGCTTTAAAATTTCTAATTGTCGAAAAACTATTCGCGGCCGTCTAATTCAACTGCATTTTCAGCAATTTCAGCAGCTTGCGCAACAGCAGCAGCGCGCTCTTCATCCAATTTAGCTTTGATTACGTCTTCACCTTTAGCTTGACGATCAGCTTCTTCAGTTGTGCGTGCAACGTTCGCTTGAACTTGCACTTCAACTTCAGGGTGAAGTTTAACATTCACACTGTGGAAGCCAATTGTTTTGATTGGTGCGTTCAAAAGAACTTGGTGACGCTCAACTTTAAAGCCAGCAGCAATAGCAGCTTCAGCAATATCGCGTGAGCTTACTGAACCATATAATTGGCCAGATTCACCAGCAGAACGGATAAGAACGAATGCTTGACCTGCAAGTTTCTCACCATTTGCCAAAGCAGCTTCTTTAGCTTTTTGGTTATTAGCTTCGATATGTGCGCGTTGTGCTTCAAATAAAGATTTGTTAGCAGCAGTCGCACGAAGTGCTTTTTTCTGTGGCAAAAGGAAGTTACGTGCAAAACCAGGTTTTACTTTAACAACGTCGCCGATTGAACCAAGTTTACCAACGCGTTCAAGAAGGATTACTTCAACCATAATTACCCCCTTAAGCTACAGCGTATGGCAACAAAGCAAGGAAGCGTGCGCGTTTGATTGCGCGTGCCAACTCACGTTGTTTCTTTTGTGAAACCACAGTGATGCGAGATGGAACGATTTTGCCTTTTTCAGACAAGAAGCGTTGCAACAATTTAACATCTTTGTGATCAATTTTTGGAGCAGCATCACCCGAAAAAGGGCATACTTTACGACGGCGTTGGAATGGACGACGTGTAGGAAGATTTGAAATGGTAAATTTAGTAGCCATTGATTATGCCTCCTCTGCTTCGTCTTCAACTTCAAATTCAGAAGCTGCAAATTCAGCGCGTGCTTTTGCTTTCTTTTCTTCTTTCTCACGGCGAGCAAGAATAACAGAAGGCTCATTGTCCAATTCTTCAACTTTAATAGTCAAATAACGCAAAACATCTTCATTGATTTTCAATTGACGTTCAACTTCTGTCATTGCAGCAGCAGAAACTTCAATATTCAACAAAGAATAATGTGCTTTGCGGTGTTTTTTGATGCGGTATGCAAGATTACGAAGACCCCAATATTCAGTCTTAGCAACTTTACCACCCGCAGCAGTGATTTGATTTGTTACTTCTTCAACAAGTGTATCAACTTGTTGCGGCGAAATATCAGGCCGCGTGATAAGAACATGCTCATAGAATGGCATTTGTTACTTCCCATATTGCGGTTGCGGCAGGATAATTGTTGGGCAATTTTCCCGATGGATCAGACACTTTCGCAAGATTTCACCATGAAACCAATACCAAGGCTGACCGCAACCATTCGATTAGGGGGCGCGTATGACATAAAAGGTAAAAAAAATAAAGGGGCAAACTGTAATCACCCCTTATTTTATAGTGTTTTCGCTATTTAAGTTCAGTAATTTCGTTGGAAAGTCGATACTGCCTGAATGTGATAGAGCGCCAATCGCCCGTGTTAAGCGCGAGTTCTTCTTTAAATTTAGTGGCAATTTCGTTTAGTGAAGTTTTTAATTCCAAATTGTTTGGATTATTCGAAATTTGCGTTATTACCCACAAAGTTGCCGGTAATGCTTCAACACCGATGCTTGATAAATAATTGGTATCCAACTTATAATTGCTTTTCGAAATTTCTTGGCAATGTTTAACATTGTGCCATGAAATTATGCTTCCAAAATTGATGAAGTTACAAATCAAAATTGTTGCGATTAATGAGCAAAAATTTGTATTTATCAACCATAAATTATCTTTTTTAAATTGTATTTTGATGATGATTAAAAATAGCCCAAATGCAACAAGGCCCATCCAAATCAATGCCGCAACCCGTAAATATGTTAGGGAATAGACATCAATATAATTTAAAGTGCGCAAAATGGATGATGTAACAAGAAATATGTTCTGTAAAATCCAAAAATAAACCAGATATTTTGCTTTGTTATTCCCTTCTGAATTTTTTAGGCCGAATAAAACAAACCAAGCAGCAAGGAAGGTTGTGAAAATCAAAGGATATGCACCTCTATGTGCATATTGTGCATGGGTAAGGCCATCAGGAAGCGGTTTACCGCTCCAAAGGAAAGTTAAATCTAATAAATTTTGTATTGCAAAAATTGCGTTGAACAAAAGAAGTGAAATGAACACCGATTGTGGGTTAAAGATATAATTATAGAATGAATTATTCTGTTCATTTTTTAATTCGACATTGTTGGTTGAAAGAAGCTTTGATTTTATTTGCGGGCGGATAAAATACCAAATTGCCGATAATGTGAATGCGGTGAATATAATTCTTTCAATTGATATAGTTTTGAAAATTACGCTTAAATCAATTTTATCTAATGCATTTTCTAAAATTGGGTTTGCATTGTAAAACATTACGATAAAAACAATGCCAAAAAATACTGGTGCTATTGATAATTGGATAATTTTTCCAAAACCAAATTTCTTATTTGTCTTTTGGTTTGAAATTTTTAAAATTCGTTTTGCATCAACGATTATTCGTGTCCAAAACGATAAAACCTGACCAAGGAAAACAATTATAATTCTTGGCAACGCAATATTTTTGCGTATTTTTGGCATTAATACTAAGGAAAAACTTAGAAACATGAAAAAGGCAAATTGAAATAAATTCGGTGCCTCAATCATGGATGCAGCACTAATTAAGCTTGAAATTGCCAATAATCGGGCATTAGATAATCTGTGTAATTTGGGTTGAAAATACCAAATTGTGCCAAGTAATAAGATACTAAAAAGCCCAATTGTGGAACCAATCGGGCTTTTAAAGAATAGAAAATTTGCAATTGTTACTAGTAATAATGAAACTAAGATTTTTATATCTGTTCTATTATTAAATTTAATACTTCTAGTGTTTGACATGTTTTTACCTTTCAAAGTTTGTATGAAAAGTAAACATGTTCAAAAATGGGCACAAAATTGGCTATACTTTGGTAATATTATGATTAATTCGCACTGGGCATTTTTCTTTTAGTTGACATGTTTTGTTGTTATTTAGGCTCAAACAAGCGAATAACGATTCGCAAAAAAGGAATATATTATGACTGACGCCCCAAACTTTTACTCCCAAGAAGATATTGAATTGATTAATGAGATTGCTTCTGATGGTTCGGATATGTCGCAACCTATGATTATTGAAATCGACATTGCGGTAAAAGATGAAGAAACCGCCCAAAAGATTTGCAACAAATTAGAAGCCGCAGAATATGATTTCGACATGTTCCAAGATGAAGAAACTGATGAGCTTGGAATTTGTGTGAATGTATCAATGCTTTTGACCGCGCAAAATGTTGGCGATGCGCAAACCAAACTTCAAGAAATTGCGTCTGAATTTGGCGGCGAAGTTGCAGGTTGGGGCACATTTGGCAATAATTATGACGAATTGCCAGAAGACTAAATCTTCGCAAGTTTAAAATTTAAAGGCGGTTATTTTGAATAACCGCCTTTGTTTTATGGAAATATGCATTAAAATTTGAAAATATTGTGCATTGCGACTATATGGCGCGCATGACAAAATTAAAACGCCCTGAATTATTATCGCCTGCGGGCACTGTGAAATCTATGCGCCATGCTTTTGCTTATGGTGCTGATGCTGTTTATGCGGGTGTTCCGCGCTATTCTTTGCGTGTGCGCAATAATACAATGTCGAAAGATGACAATCTTGCGAATTCTATTCACGAGGCGCATTCAATTGGCAAAAAACTTTATGTTGCCGCTAATCTTTTCCCGCACAATAATAAGGTTGGAACCTTCATTGAAGATATGGAGCCAGTAATAGAGGCAAAGCCAGACGCGCTAATTATGGCCGACCCTGGCTTGATAATGTTGGTGCGTGAAAAATGGCCTGATATGCCAATTCATTTGTCAGTACAGATGAATACAATGAATTATCAAGCGGTTCGTTTTTGGAAATCAATTGGTGTTGAGCGTGTTATTTTATCGCGCGAATTGTCACTTTATGATGTTGAACGCATCCGCCAAGAATGTCCTGATACAGAACTTGAAGTTTTTGTTC
>JAPUEP010000286.1 GCA_027492515.1 Hyphomonadaceae bacterium | reverse complement strand
GCCTGAAAAACAAGATTGGACCACAAGCCGTAAGGAAGAACATAATCGCCTTATGGATGAAATGGGACATGAAGGGCATAATATGAATGTTCCATATTATAATCTAAGTGTTGATGATTTAGTGGCACATGCAAAATTGGAAAATCTTGCATATCCTGTTGAAATTGCACCGCCAAATAAGAAAACCAAAAATTGGGTTTTACGTTCTAATTCACAAAACCGAACCCAAAGAATTGAAATTGAATATGATGCAAAAACTGGGCAAGAAGTAAAACGAACACCTTTTGCAAAACGTCATATTATTGATAAAGTCGTTGGTGTCGCGGTTGCCGCGCATGAAGGGCAATTATTTGGGCCAATTAATCAATTGCTTGGGGTCTTAACCGCCCTATCATTATCATTAATGTCGGTCAGTGCATTTAAAATGTGGCTAAGCCGCAAACCAAATGGTGTTTTGGGTGCGCCGCCGCCAATAAAGGATCAAAAAATTGGCTTTGGAATTGCTTTTTTGATTTTATTTTTCGCATTATTTTTGCCAGTTTTGGGCATAAGCCTTATAATTGTGGCACTAGTCGAAACACTTATTTTAAAACGCATTGCACCAGTTAAAAACTGGCTTGGCATTGCTTAAGGAGGAAGAAATGAAAAGAATTCTTATTTCACTAATTGCATTGGGTCTTGCAAGTTGTGACCAAGCCCCAAAAACTGTGTCTGAAACCCCACAAGCAATGCAAACAGCAAAGCCAATCGAATATTCTGATGCGCGCATCCGCCTTGCCCCAAATGGCATGGATATGACTGCGGGATATGTTACGATTAAAAATAATGGCGATAAGCCAATTGAAATTATCGGTGCATCAACCGATATTGCCGACCATATCGAACTTCATACACATGTAAAAACCGATAATGGCATGATGTCGATGCAACAAGTTGAAAAGTTTGATGTTCCGGCAAAAGGCGCATTTGAACTTGCACCAAATGGCGCGCATTTAATGATTTTTGGCGTTAAACCAAACCTTAAAGAAGGCGATGCCGCCAAAATCACCCTAAAAATCAAAGATAATCCAGATTTAGTAATCGATGCCAAACTTGTAGCCAATCCAAACATGGAAATGGAAGGCGACAAAAAAATGGATGGAAAAATGAAAATGGAAGGCCACCAACACTAACAAAAAAGCTCGAAACCAAGTTTCGAGCTTTTTTTTAATATAAAGTCAAACAATTATAAAATCCACGCTTTTTATAATTGTTTGCCCGCTTTAACCAAAAGCCTGAGTGAGGCGCGAAGCGCCGAAGGTGGGCTTTTGATACCTACCAAAATATTTCCTTCAACCAAGTTACTGCCTTCGTAAGCGGGTGGTTGAAAAGTTCATTTTCGCTTTGGCGCGCGATGCGGGTTAAATCGGTTGGTCTATCGATACCCCATCTTAAAAGACCTGCGCAAACTGCAAAGCCTGGGCCTGAAACTGCATCGCCAAGGCCAACAAACCTTTGTGGGCGACCAACGCGAACATGGCTTTCAAAAACACGTGCCGCAAGTTCACGAACGCCATTCAATTGCGCACCGCCACCCGTAAGTATGATGCGGCGACCAAAGCCACCATTTTCAATTCCATTGGCAATCAGTCTATCACGTAATAATTCAAGTGTTTCTTCAACGCGCGGGCGAACAATCCCTGTAAGCAATGATTTTGGTGTCAATGAAGCCACCAATTTGCCTTCTTCATTAAAGCGCGGGGCATCAATCATTTGCTCATCTTCATTGATATTGGCAATTGCCGAACCATGAACGATTTTAAGCTTTTCCGCCGCAGACGCAGATGTGCCAAAGCAATGGGCAATATCTTGGGTTACGTGATCTGAACCAATTGGAACTGCATCGACATGGGCAAGTGCGCCATTTCTAAAAAGTGCCGCCGTTGTTGAACGTGCGCCCATTTCAATCAATAATGCGCCGCTTTCCAATTCATCCTCTGCCAAAGAGGCCAGAGATGATGCGAATGGGGCGGCAATAACACCTGCAATATGGCGATTTGTGCGCTCTACGCACAAAACAATATTGCGCCAAATTGGGGTTGGCGCGGTAACAATTGTAACCGAAACCTCTAATTTGCGGCCAACCATTCCCAATGGTTCTTTGACAATATTGCCATCAATTTTGAACCATGATGGGGTTGAATGTAAGATTGTGCGCCCTTCAAAACGTTTATTGGCAAGTGCGGCGGCAACAACACGGCGCTTTTCCTTAACTCCAATTTCGCCAAGTGGAAGGGAAATACCACCCCTTGCCTGCTCTGTTTTTAGTCCAAAACCTGAAATCGATACAACGGCCTCTGAAACCGCTGCGCCCGCCATTTCCTCGGCCTGATGAAAAGCCTCCGCGACTGAGCGTTCAACAGATTCAAGGTCAACAATTGCGCCATTACGAACACCTTTAGATGGCCTTGCACCCACGCCATAAACCCGCATTGGCCCCGGCCCATTTGATGCACGACCAATAAAACACGTTATTTTTGACGCGCCAATATCAAGTGCAGCCACCATTGGCGAAATATTCACTTGTTCACGCGATGGCGCTTTTAGTTTTTGTTCTAATGAAGACATTTTATTCCTGTTGCCTGCCAATTAAGTGTTTGTTTTGGTTGCTTCAGGAGCTTCTGCTCTTGTGTCTACTTCTTTTGGTCGTAGAATTAATTGCCCTGGTTTTCTAACATCAAGGCGGGCGAAATCTCTATCCAATAATTTATATTGGTTTTGTAATTGTTCTAAATTATCAAGTGAGTTTGTATAATTATCTTGCGGCAATAAAATTACGCCGCCAGTTTTTAATCTTATGTTCCAACGTCTTTGCTCAACGCGAATAAGGGCATGTGTATGGCTTGCAACTTGTGGGCGTTTTGCAATTTCTTCAAAAATTTCTGGTGCTGCTGTCCCTGCATTTTCACCAATCACCAATGGAAGGTTTTTTGCACTTTCAGGGTCAGCAGGGCCAAGTTTTTTACCTTCTGGATCGATTAATTCCAAAGTTCCATTATCTTGCCAAAGCGCATTTGCCTTGCGCGGTGTAACAATAATCTGCACACTTTGCGGCCAAAGCCTGCGAACAATTACATCCTGCACCCATGGAAGAACCATAATTCGCTCACGAATGGTTTTTGGCTCAATATTGAACATGATTTCATCATCTGGGATCCCTGCAATCGCCGTAATTTCCGCGATTTGTGGTTTTGTTAAAACCATTCCAGGATTTGCAATCACATTAACATTGCGACTTGCCAAGCCAAAGGCGCGCGTAACTTGCGCAGTTTTATGTGAAACCGCTTGCCCAAGTGATGTAAACACACCGGTTGCAACAAAAATTGCGGTAAAAATGGCGAATAAAACCGCTGCCGATAAAAATTGGAAGAAACGACGCGACACACTGTCATATTGAACTTCACGCCATCTGGCATGCGCCCAAGCGCCAAGCTTCATTGACCATCCCGAAGTGGTTTTACGCCTTGGCACAGGTTTATGTTGACGCGGCCTACGTGAATTGCTTCTTTGCGGCTGTGCATGATATCTCATCTTGGACATGATGCATCCTCCAACATCCATTTTACGAAGTCTTTGAATTCAATGCCATTATGCGCCGCTTGCTCTGGCGCAAGTGAAGTTGGGGTCATACCTGGTTGGGTATTGATTTCCAAAACTACAAGGCGACCACTTGATGGGTCATATCTAAAATCTGTTCGTGTTACACCGCGGCAACCCATTACTTCATGGGCAATCACCGCTTCTTTCATTATTCGTTCTTTAATGTCGACAGGTAAATCTGAAGGATCGACCACATGGCTTGAGCCGCCGGCAGAATATTTTGCATCATAATCATAAAATTCATTTCCAGTTTTGATTTCTGTAACCGCAAGGGCTTTACCACCCATAACAGCACAAGTTAATTCGCGACCTTTGATGAATTCTTCTACCAAAACCTCGTCCCCACAGGACCAGTCTGCGTCTAATAATTTTTGCGGTGGGCGATTTTCGCCTTCACGCACGATAAATACGCCAAATGATGAACCATCGGCATTAGGTTTAACAACATAAGGCGCAGCCATTGGATGTTCCTTTGCGGCTTCAAACCTGCTCATTAATTTACCATCGGCAACATCAAGGCCGGCGGCTTTGAAAACCATTTTCGCCTTGGTTTTATCCATAGCTAAAGATGAAGCAAGAACGCCAGAATGCGTATAAGGAATATTCAAAATCTCAAGAACGGATTGGATACGCCCATCTTCGCCCCATTGCCCATGCAATGCATTGAATGCGATATCAGGATTTGCAGATTTTAATTGGTTAGCAATATCGCGATTTACATCAATCTCGATAACTTCAGCACCTAGCGCACGAATTGCCTTTGCGCATTCCGCCCCCGACACCAAAGAAACTGGACGTTCACTTGCCCAACCACCCATTAAAACCGCAATTTTCTTACCTTGCACCTTACCCGCCTTATAATTTTAGACATAACTCTGCCCCAAGTTTACAATTGATGAAGCATTAAGGTGAACGGAGGGTTAAGAAAATATGATTTAAGTGAAAATTTTCACTAAAAATCGACTTAACTTAACACCCA
>JAPUEP010000285.1 GCA_027492515.1 Hyphomonadaceae bacterium | reverse complement strand
AAATTTATTATAAGCAAAATGAATTTAATTAAAAAGTTTCGCTTTTCATTATAATTTATTCAGCAAGTTTATTAGCAAATAAAGGTTTCAATTCCTTTATTTTGGGTTTCACGGATTATTAAGCATAAATCTTATGTTACCGAATAGTCCAGTTTTGGTGCAAAATCTGTGAGGCGCATCAAAATGATGCTAAATTCAACTAAATGGTGTGAAAAACATGTACCAATAAGCCCAAAAGTTGTGGCACGCAAAATGCAATTGTCATGGGGTAAGTTTTTTTAATTAGGATGAATAAATGCAATTTGCTGCCCTACACCCTGAAACCCGTCTTATGCTAAACTCTTGGCGTGCGCTTAATGGTTTTGAAAATGATGAAATTGCGCAAAATATTAAATCGCGCGATGCATCTTCTTTAGTTGATCGACTTTTTATGGCACAACGTGTCGGCGAAGGTATTTTCACTTTCACAACCATCGGCAAAGACCTTAAGGTTTGGACTGGTCGTGATTTGCGCGACCATGAAATTGGCTCTTTATTCTTTGGGCCTGATAAAGTTTTGGTTCGCGCATTATTAGAAAGCGCAGTTTCAACACCAGGGCCCGCAATGGCACGCATTGCAGCTTTTGGCGCTGGAAGTGGTCAAAGAACTGATATTGAAATTGTTTTCCTTCCACTTTTGGAAAAAAATGGCACAAAACGCGTGCTTGGGCTATTCCAACCAATTGCCGCTAATGTTTCAATTTCGCGCCCTGCATTGCGCTTTTCATTAACGGCATTATTACCACCCGACCCACAAATGCCAACAAGACCAGAATTGAAAGTTGTTGCAACGAATTAAAAAATACCCCCAAATTGGGGGTATTTTTATGCCTGCCCCAAAATCATGTCTGCACCATATTCGGCGATGGCAATGGTTGGGGCATTGGTGTTGGCGCCTACTATTCGCGGCATGATTGATGCGTCAATTACGCGAAGGTTTTCAATATTCCTTACGCATAATTTTTCATCAACCACGGATTCCTCATCTGAACCCATACGGCATGTTCCGACAGGGTGATAAATGGTTTCGGCATTGGCGCGAATGAAAGCATCAATTTCATCATCACTTTGAATATTTGCACCAGGTTCATATTCTTTGGTATTTTCAAAGGCAGGTTGCGAAAAAATACGCCGTGCCATTTTTACGCCAATACGCATAATTTCCATATCTTTTTCAGTTGCCAGATAATTTGCCACAATGCGTGGTGCAGAATGGGGATTTGCGTTTTTAAGGCTAATTTCACCACGCGATTCAGGATATAAATTACACACATGAAGTGTGAACCCATCTTTCCTAATTTTTGTTTTATTATGATTTTTGAAAAGCCCATTCATAAAGTGAAATTGCAAATTAGGGCGATGTAATTCATCATGAGATTTGGCAAAACCACCCATTTCAAGGAAGTTTTCACGCCCAAAACCTTTTTTCATAAAAAGATATTCAAGGCCGATTTTAATTTGTTTTAGGCCACTTGCCAATGAATTATAGGTAATTGGCATTGACGTTTCTTGCAAAAGCGAAACATCAAGATGATCTTGTAAATTTTTGCCAACGCTTGGTAAATTCAAAACAGGATCGATACCGACCATTTTTAATTCATCGGCAGGGCCAATTCCCGATAATAATAAAATTTGCGGAGAACCAATCGCGCCTGCACTTAATATTATTTCACGCTTTGCAAAAACTTTTTTGGAAACACCATTAGAAGCGTCACAATATTCAACACCAATTGCCCGTTTATTTTCAATAATAATTTTTGAAACGGTTTTTTTTGCAATTATTTTTAGATTTTTACGTTCAAGATTAGGTTTTAAATATCCCACGAAACTTGACCATCTTTTGCCATCTTTAATGGTTAAATGATATTTGCCAAAACCTTCATTGCTTGCGCCATTAAAATCATGGGTTTGTGGCAATTGTGCCTGTGTTGTTGCTTCTTGAAACATTTTAAAGCCATGATGCGAAGAGTTTGGAACACTTACATGAAGCGGCCCGCCCTTGCCATGATATTGGCTTTCACCAAGTTCAAAATCTTCGGCCTTTTTGAAATATTTTAAAAGGGTTTTAAAATCCCAACCCTTTATCCCAAGCCGTCCCCAATCATCATAATCAATCGGATGACCACGCGTATAAATCATCGCATTAATGGCAGATGACCCACCAAGCCCACGACCACGCGGCCAATAAAGTTTGCGATTGTTTAGATTTGGCTCTTCTTCGGTGAAAAAGCCCCAATTATAACGGTTTTTTGTTGGCAATATTTCACCGACACCTGCGGGCATATTGACCAATAAATCATCATTCTTGCCGCCCGCCTCGATAAGCAATACGTCATAAAGCCCATTTTCCGAAAGGCGCGATGCAAGGACAGCCCCAGCGGAACCACCACCAATAACAATATAATCAAATTTCTCAATCATTCGAATAACGAATTAGATTGTAAGTTTCATTTATATTTAGATTTATAATATCGTGTTTTATCTTTTTCACGTGCGCCCCATAATCTTATTATTTTTTTTAATAACAAGATAAAGTGACAACGCTGTCAAGTATTATATTTGTGATAAATCACTTCTATAGCGTTTCCAATTATTTACGTAATGTTCACTTGATGCCAAAAGGAATTGTTCTTGTTCGGCGCTTACTTCACGAATAATTTTACCGGGTGCACCCATTACAAGTGAATTATCAGGAATTTCTTTGCCTTCTGGAATAAGTGCTTTTGCGCCAATTATGCAATTTTTGCCAATTTTTACGCGATTCATAATGACCGCACCAATCCCAATAAGTGAATTATCACCGATTTCACAGCCATGAAGCATTGCCATATGACCAACAGTAACATTCTTACCTATTGTAAGACCAATTCCAATATCATTATGAAGAATTGAACCATCTTGAATATTGGTATTTTCGCCAATAATTATGGGTTCATTATCCCCCCGCAAAACCGCACCCCACCAAATAGAGGCGTTTTCATGCAATATTACTTTTCCAATTAAGGTTGCATTTGGTGCAACCCAATAATTGCCAGATTGCGGAAATTGCGGTGCGTCATGGGAAAGTGAATAAATTGCCATTTAAAAATCCTTTGGCAAATTGATATTCACCAAACTAAAAAATTGCAATTAGATATAAGTAAAAAAATGGGCACAAAAAATGCGATTGTGTTCTAAAATCTTTGGAACGCACTTTTTGTGCCCTATAATGCCGCTGGAAACTCTTCACATCCCAGTGAGCCTTTAATATATGGCGATGATTAATTTTGGATTGGCAAATATAGTTAATTTTTTGCTTTTTATTAAAATTTGACGCATTTTTTATCAATTTTATACAATTTGGGTATGTTTTATGAACATTTTGCGAAATTAACCTTTGCTTAACACATTGGTCTGCAAAATCTATTTGGCAAAATTGATGAGTCGATTTCTCATACAGATGCAAATTGTCACAAAAATTTTGCTAAACACAAATTAGAGGGGAATTATGGTTTTGACCCTTTGGAATTTTATATAATGGCAGCGCGGGCATTAACCCACATTGCACATTCTCACTTGGCAATAGTTTCTATTGTTTGTCGCGTTTCTTATCAAAAAACTGCGTCACACTTTTTGGGAAACGCTTTTAGTGCCAATAAAAACTTTTGCAAAAAAATTTGCAATTTCTTCGCTGCATACTTATGTTTGCAGTACACCCCAACAATTGGAGGTTAATATGGCAAAACGACCAAATACAAGACGTTTTAAAGACAATGAACACCATAATGACGACAATAATGTTCGTTCATTATTCGGTTGGTCACCTTTAGGTAGCGATGATGATACAGTCCGCGACCAAAGATTTTTGCGCCATGTTAAGCCCCGCTCTGAAGGGCAAGAAATTTTGATGAATGCGATTGATTCATCACCGCTTATTATCGCGGTTGGCCCTGCGGGAACAGGTAAAACCTATCTTGCGGTTTCAAAAGCGGTTGAGGCGCTTGAATCAAATCAGGTTTCACGCATTATTTTATCGCGCCCAGCGGTTGAGGCAGGCGAAAACCTTGGCTATCTGCCGGGCCATGTTGAGGATAAATTGGCGCCATATTTGCGCCCATTGCTTGACGCACTTGCCGATAGATTATCACCAAAACGCCTAAAAATGCTTATGAGTGAGGGGATAATTGAAATTGCACCCGTCGGCTTTATGCGCGGGCGCACATTGAATAATTCCTTTGTAGTTATCGATGAAGCGCAAAATTGCACCTATGGGCAATTGAAAATGCTGCTTACACGTTTGGGCTGGAATTCAACAATGGTGGTTACGGGTGACCCGCACCAAACCGATTTATTGCCTGAAATGTCTGGCCTTGCGCAAATTGCTGAAAAACTTGATGGGGTTGAAGATATTTCAATCGTTCAACTTGAAGAACGCGATATTGTTCGCCACCCACTTGTGGCAAAGATGATTAAAAAATTATAGAATTTGATTTTGATAATGCCCATTGAAAAATGGGCATTATTCATAATAGCCCAATTTCTTTTTTAATTTTCTTTGGCAATGCATTGGCAATCATTTCATAGCTTATTTTGACAAAATCAAATATTTGTTCATCTCTAAAGCTATCATTATTATAAATCTGCAGCCATTTTAAACCGCGTGATGCCATA
>JAPUEP010000284.1 GCA_027492515.1 Hyphomonadaceae bacterium | reverse complement strand
TACAAAAGAATTTATATTTAAGTATGAAGAGTTTTCGATGGATTTTGCGTCAAAGCGAACATTCTTGTCTTCCGCCGAAGTTCAATTAACGCCAATTGAATATAAATTATTGAGTGCATTGGTAAAAAATGCTGGCAAAGTGGTTACGCGTTCTCAATTACTTAAAGAGGTTTGGGGTAAAAACTTTGACGATCATGGAAATCATTTAAGAATTCATACTCAACATTTAAGAGAGAAATTAAAAGACGACCCACTGCACCCCAGATACATTATCACTATTCCAGGAATTGGTTATCGTTTTGGTTATTAAATGCGCGTCAATGTTTAAACTAACCGACTCAAAAGTGAAAATACTAGCAATTTCAATAGTTGTCAGTGTAATCTACCCTCTTACGAATTTATTTAGTAGCTCATAATCATGCCCATCCGCCGCCCTCAATGCCGCAACATATTGCGCGCGGGTAGTGTTGGCATCAACCAAATTTCCACTTCCCCAACTAAAGCGTTCTCGCCCTAGTGATTTCAAAAGTAAATCAGTTGCCATGCGGGCGTGCCTACCATTGCCATTTGGGAATGGGTGAATGAAAACCAACTTGTGATGAAAGCGATAGGCGATTTCATCGGGTTCATATGTATTGTGTTCTATCCAATATTTTACATCACCCAAAAGCTGATTAAGGTCTATTCCAATGCGATATGAAGGCACGCCAATATTGCGTTCGGTCGTTCGTATTTTCCCCGCCCATTTCCAAACTTGCCCAAGCATTCGTTTGTGAAGGTTCAATAGAAATGCTTCATTCAAAACATCGCGCTTACGCGAGAATGCCCATTCTTCTGCTTCAAATATATTGACTTGCTCAGCCTCATTTAGTTCGTGGCGCATTGTTATATAAGACGGAATTAAATCCGCCCGTTCATCGGGAGTAAGCGGTGTTGAAGCATCATCTTGCTCCAATAATGGGTCGGTCATTTAACCTCCCAAATCGAAGAATCTGATTTCTCTGCCAATGATTTCGCAATACGAATAATCTGTTCTTGCTCATCTGACTTATCGACACTTTGCTTTTCCAATGCCATTGTATGCTTGGTTGACTTTAGTTTCTGAACCGCCGCTTTAGTCGCTTGCTCTTCAACGATTTCATTCAACCCTCCACGACGTGGAATAAGAACATAGGCGAGATCACAATCAAGCGCATTCGCAGCACGTTCCAATGATTCCATTGTACTACTGCCCGATGCGTCGTTCTGCTCAAGGACGGAAATACGCGGTTGCGAAACACCAAGGCGTTCGGCAAGCTGCCCCATTGTCATTCCCAATGCTTCGCGCATGGCTTTTATCCAACCTTTCGGTGGACGCTTTAATTGTGTAAGAATGGGCAATTGCTCGATTCTTTTATCGATTTGCCGTCTTGCCATTAGGCGTGCTTGCGGTTTCATGTTGTGGCCTTCGGGTTATCCTTCAATTAATATAACATATATATTATCAAATAGCAATTTTAATATAACTTATATATTATAATAATGTCGTTAACAAATAACTTATAAGTTATTAAGTATACCTCAATACTCGTTCACGTCAATAAATTTCTCATATCTGGATGAAAGCACGCGGCATGAGCCGCGTCGTGGAATATCAGTTCTAACTTCAGCAAATTTAACAAAGCCGTGGCACATAGCATTTGATAAAGTCGAAAAATATTGAATATCAATTTCAAGCGAAATACGTGAGTAAGTAAGCTCAAAAAAGCCCATCCATTCTTTCCAATCAGCTTTATCGTAATATTTGTCCCGGTCGCCGATTTCATTAAAAATTGGACGAATATTAAAAACTATCTCTTTTCCAACGTATTTCTTAGGATGCCTAACAATGGCATTTCCTTCAATGCTAACAAACTCGTTATACTTACCACGATCGTATTTTGTATGATTTCGAAACATCGAGATATTTGGTGCCGCGTCAATAAATTCAATGATGAAATCCTCAATAATTTTGGCTGGCTTTTTAACGGCTTTTCTTGGCATTGAATTCCTCCTCAAAAGCAATTCTTATAATAAAAAAAAGGCGGGATTTATCCCGCCTTCGTCGTCAAAAGTTTGGGTTTATTGTTGCCAGCAAACGCCTTCGATTTTGCGTGTGATATATACATTGGTAAGGCCGCAAAACTCACTTCCCATTAATTCGCACATCATTGAATAAACTGGGGTGGAATTGTTTCCAGACTCCGATGATGAACCGGAGAACGAACCGTCACTTCCAAAATCGACTTGAAATGACTGCGAATTGTTCGAGCCATCAACCCAATTCATAAACAAGCTAAAACCATTCCCAATTGTAGAAATGATATAGCGACCAGAACGGATAAGGTTCGAACCGCGTGCGCCCATAATTGTAGCTGTGCCGTTGCTACGATTTAGTTGCATACCGAATGAAAGTTTATACTCGCTGCGCGAATTTCCATTTAGCGCGTTGCGTGTAATTCTAGCATCTGTGCCTTCGCATGAATAGTTTGAAACAGATTGACTTATCGTTGCGCGTTTTGGTGCTGCTTTCTTTTTTGCTGGAGCCGCATGGACGGCAGAAGCAATAGTAGTTGCCATCAAAATAACCGCTACGGCAGATTTTAATGTGTATTTCATTTTACTCTCCTTAAATAGGCAAAATTGCCATCTAAGCAGCGTTATAGTTTGCAATCGTACTTTCTTTGGGGGAAACCCGAAAACGAGAATATTAACGCCCTAAAAGAGCGTTAGCTGTTTTGAATTTTGTTCAAGGGTTTTCCAATTGGAATTGGTTCTTGCCTCGTAATTTAACCATGCAAGGACATATGCCCAAATGTCGGAATAACCATTAAGTTCATTTGGTTGAAAGAAGTGCGAACGATAGCCAGTTTCGGTAATTGGTAATGGGCGTTTGTTTTCGGAATAAATATCAAGGTGAGATAAGCAAAAGTCACTGCCATATTTGAAATAAATTGGCGCATAATGGATTTCGATATTAATACCGTTCCATGATTTTTTGATGATTTGAATATTATCAGACATGATTGCCTCCTTTGGTTTGATGTCCAATTGACGGGAGACAAAAGGCAGGTTTCCAAAGCCCAAGTTCACCAAAGGGGAGCAGGTAACACGGGAGTTTGCGACTGGCGCGGGCAGCCTGTTGAACTTGGGATGAAATCTGCAAAGGTCTAAGTAAAATTAATCAATCAAAGAATGAATTCTGTCAAAACTGCATATTTTCTCAAATATGACCGATACTGTCACATATTCGAATTAGAGTATGTTACATCACAACGCTCTATACTTTTTGATATAAGTAAAGATGCGCTTGATTTTTATTTGATACTGTTTAACACTTAAAGTTGGTGTCGCCATATCAATAAAAGAGGCCAATATGATAAGTAGAAAAAGCGTTACGATACATTACAGAAGGCTAAATGACGTTACAAACTCTCTAAATGGCAAAACTTTGGAACAATGTTTGAAAGAAAGCCTAAAATTTAAAATCGGCGGTGAAGAGATTTCTGAGCACTGGAAACACAGGGCTTGGTTGGTGCCACCAGACAATACAGATACTTATCTGATGAATGTGTTCCAAGAAGATTCTAATTCCTTTTTCGGTGACTTGACAAATTATACGAAGGGTTTTTTGCAGACCTTAATTCAAAATAACAATGATGTTCCAGTTTTGGCTGTTGAACAATTGCCTCCCCCTCAAGGTAAGGAATATGTGCATTCAATGATGTTTTGGATGGTTGTAGGTAATCACGTTTTCGTCATGAATAGTAAATCGCTATCGTCAAAGCATTTAGAAGAATATTTTACATGGATTCTAAAAGACCACACATCTAAAATTAAAAAGACCGGGCACATAATACTCGATGCAAAATTTGACGAGGGACAAGTTGGCGGAGAACTTAACGATATAAGCGAAATTATAGTTGGCGGCAGCGGCCTTTCCAACGACGACTTTAGGGAAGTAACTGAAACTGAAGTCATAAAACATACTGATATTGAAGAGAAAAAACCTTGGGGTGAGCGTGCCATAGACGTGCTTAAAGCGGTTATGAATAGTGAAGCAGATGTTCAAAATCTTTTGAAGGAAATTCCTGAAGGCGCAAAATTAGATGTATCTGTCCATATTGGATTTAAATCACGCAAGAAAAAAATATCGAGAGCCCCAATGAGCCAAGCTCTAAGAAATTTGCCAGAAGGCGAGATAACTGCTCGCGGCAAAGATGGAAAAATAAAAGGTAAAGATATTAGGCTGAGCTTTCCCGTTAATGTGCTAATGAACGGTAGCTTAATTGACGTTAATGATGCAAAATTGAAATTTAATCAGGCGTATGAATATTTTGTTACAAACGGAAAAATAGAGCCTTAGGAATTAACATGTATGCAATCTTTAAAAAGGGAACAGACTTCACTCTTAGCATAATTGCAACGATATTTCTCGTTCGCAGTCTGCCAAATGACGCACTTAAGAATGTTACTGGAGAACTAATATCATTTTTTAGCATACAATCGGCCGTGATTCTTCCTGCAATGATTTTTACTGCGAGTATTTTGCGACCTGACGGATTAGAGCTTGATGACGCAAAGAGATATAATGCCGCCCTAAAAAAACAAATGGTATTTTGGACTGTTCTGCTTTGTTTAGATTTTATAGCGGTCGTTTTCTTAATTTTATGCAAGGCATTGGA
>JAPUEP010000283.1 GCA_027492515.1 Hyphomonadaceae bacterium | reverse complement strand
ATAAAAACAATTATCATAATCACAGGTAGCGCAAGCTTTCGCGGAACAATTTTATAACGATTATGTAAAACCTCCGCCGCGCCATCAATTGTTAGCCAAAGAAAAATTGCCAATGCCAAAGGTGTAAGTAAATCGGCAAAATAAATAAGGCCAATTGTTACAATCGCAGTTGCAATAATTAATAAAGGTGCTTTTCCAAAGTTTTGCATTATAAACCTGTCTGAGTTTTATATATGAATGGGGCATGTTTTCTAATAAATCAACAGTTGCTATATCGACTTTTATGATAAAATTAGTGCAAAATGTCTTTGTTATATATGTTTCTTTCGGGGTAAAAAATGGATAATTCAATTCTTATCGGTGGTGGCGGGGAACCAATTACGCCAATTACACTAAATCTTAAACGTGCAAATCGTCATGGTCTTGTTGCGGGCGCAACTGGTACTGGTAAAACAGTAACCTTACAGGTTTTGGCAGAAGGCTTTGCACGCGCGGGCGTCCCTGTATTTGCTGCCGATGTTAAAGGTGATTTATCAGGTGCATCCCAAACATGGGATCCATCACCACCATTCAAAGCACGCGCCGAAAAAATTGGTATGGGTGATTATCGCCCTGAGGCAAGCCCTGTTGTATTTTGGGACCTATATGGTCAATCAGGCCACCCAATTCGCACCACAATTTCTGAAATGGGGCCAACGCTTTTATCACGCCTTATGGATGTTACAGATGCACAATCTGGCGCACTAACAATTGCATTTAAAATGGCTGATGACGAAGGCCTTATGCTTTTGGATATGAAAGATTTGAAAGCCGTATTTGATTATATGGCAGATAATGCAGAATTAGTTTCGCAAAAATACGGCCTTGTAACCAAACAAGCGATTGCAGTTCTTCAGCGTAAAGTTCTTGAACTTGAAACAGCGGGCGCGGATCAATTCTTCGGTGAGCCAGCGCTTGATTTAAACGATTTTATGCGTACTGATTTATCAGGGCGCGGAATTATCAACATTCTTGATGGTTCTAAATTAATGTCATCGCCAAGTCTTTATGCAACTTTCTTGCTTTACCTCATGAGCGAGATGTTCGAAATGTTGCCAGAAGTTGGTGACCCCGAAAAACCAAAATTGGTTTTCTTCTTTGATGAAGCGCATTTATTATTCAAAGATGCCCCAAAAGCACTTTTGACAACAATTGAACAAGTAGTTCGCCTTATTCGTTCAAAAGGGGTTGGTATTTATTTTGTAACCCAAAACCCACAAGACATTCCAGAAAGCGTTTTGGCGCAATTGGGCAACCGAATTCAACACGCTTTGCGCGCTTATACACCTAGTGAAATGAAGGCGGTTAAAATTGCCGCTGAATCATTCCGTGCAAATCCAAAGTTTGACACTGAAACTATTATTGGTGAATTGGGTGTTGGCGAAGCATTGGTTTCAACTTTGGATGAAAAAGGCGTTCCAACCGTGGTTGAACGAACATTCATTCGCCCGCCTATGTCACGCGTTGGCCCTGCGACGCCTGATGAGCGCGCACGCGTAATTGCCGCAAGCCCGATTGGGAATAAATATAATAATGTTTTGGACCGCGAATCTGCGTTTGAAATTCTTTCTAAAAAAGAAGCCCAATTAGAGGCACAACAAGCGCAAACAATTCAACAAAAAGCCGACGCCAAAGCACAGCCACAAGAAGAAGATGGTGGATTAATGGGCGGCCTTCTTGGCGGAATTTTGGGTGGAAATCGCGGTCGTGGTCGTCGTGGCGATAATCTTATTGAAACAGCCGCCAAATCAATGGTTCGCCAAGCGGGTTCATCATTGGCGCGCTCTTTGGTGCGCGGCCTATTGGGCGGATTGAAACGTTAATAATTAATAATAAGAAGGCGGCAAATTTTTTGCCGCCTTTTTCTAAATTACCCGCGAATGTTTTCCGCCTGATTGCTCCAAATATTCATCGAAATATTGCGCAATAAGACGCACAAATGGTTTGCCAATTTCGGTTGCGCCAACAATATCACCTTCAATTTTTGCAATACCATCATCAACCAATTTTTGAATTTGGGATAATGATGGGGCAAAATTAGATGCGCCGCCAAATTTTGATAAATCAACTTCAAAATCGCACAATAATCTATCAAGTAAATCACGGCGGTTTTTATCGTTTTCAGATGTGGCAACACCGCGCACAATTGGAAATTCACCTTCAATAATTGCACGCGCCCATGCACCAGGTTCAGGGTTGTTTTGCGCATATCCTTGCGGCAATGTTGAAATAGACGAACAACCCATTCCGATTAATGCATCGGCATTTTCAGATGTATAACCTTGGAAAGAGCGTTTAAGGCTTTTGTCAAATTTAGCCTTTGATAAAGTGTCATCAGGTTTTGCATAATGGTCAAAGCCGATTGAAACATAGCCTTCATTTTCAAGAGCTTCTTTAATTCCCAATAATTGATCATAGCGCACATCAGTTTGCGGAAGCGCGTTTTCATCAATCAATCTTTGGCGCTTTTTAAACCATGGAACATGCGCATAGCCAAAAACCGCCAAACGGCTTGGGTTTAATTTTGCAGATAAATGCGCCGAATTTATTGCATCTTCAACGCTTTGATGTGGAAGGCCATAAATAAGGTCAATATTAATCGCATCAATGCCCGCACCGCGAAGTTTATTGACCGCTTTTTCAACTTGTTCATATGGTTGAACACGCCCAATTGCACGCTGCACATGATCATTTAAATCCTGAACACCAAAACTTGCGCGGTTTACGCCCGCTTTAACAAAGGCTTTTAAATGACCATCGTTTAAAAGGCGCGGGTCAATTTCCACCGCATGTTCTTCGATATTTGATAAATCAAAATTCGCTTTTATTGCTTCGTCAATCTTAGTGAAAGTCTCACCCGAAAGCATGTTTGGCGTACCGCCGCCCCAAGCAATTGATTTTACTTTTCGTGCTTTTGTTGATTTGGCAACTAATTCAATTTCTTTGATTAATGTGTCGGCATATTCCAAAACCGGCTCTGCCTTGCGGGTCGCAAAAGTGTGACAGCCGCAATAAAGGCAAATTGATTTGCAATATGGAACATGGAAATAAAGGCTTAAAGATGCATCTTCATCAAGCTCACCAAGCCATTGTTTAAAGGTTTCACCATTTATGCTTGGGCGAAACATTGGCGCGGTTGGGTATGATGTATAACGCGGCGCAGTAAGCGTGGCAATTTTTTCAAGTTTAATATCCATTATGCCTTTAACCAGTTTTATTGAATCTTCACAAGATGGGGCGGCAATTTGGCGCAAAAACCATAAAAATAAAAAGATTATTCATTATGGCTCTCTTTTTAATGCGCGAAGGCGCTCTGATGGTGTTGTGGAATTGGATGCTTCACGAAGTGCATCACGCATATCGGCGCGCTTTTCATGCAATGAAACAATAATATTTCCCATTGGCACACCCGCCTCTACCAAAACGGCCTCACTTAATTGTAGAGTTGATTCAAGTGTTGATGGAACGGCTTCATTGACACCCAATTCATAAAGCCTTCGTGCATTGTCCAAATCTTTGGCACGGGCAACAATTGGAATTTTTGCATTAATTTCGCGCACACTTTTAACAATTGCAACAACACGTGTTTCGTTTTGTGAAGTAACAACCATCGCTTTGGCGCGGTCGATACCGCATGCTTTCAAAAATTCTTTTCGCGATATATCGCCATAATAAGCGCGTTTTTTATGTTTGCGCGCAGCCACAACCAAATTTATATCCATATCAGTTGCAACATAATTCACGCCATGGTTTTCAAGTAATGAACAAACCAATTCACCCGATTTTCCAAGCCCCGCAACAATAACGTGTCCATTATCGGAAATTGTATCATTTTGCGCTTTTTCGATTTCATCATCTGGTCTTTTTGGCTTTTTGCCGCGTTTTTCCATTATTTCTGCCAAAATCGGAACAATCGCCATTGAAATTGCCGCAACTGTAAGTGCAAAATCTGTTGAACGCGGTCCAACCACATAAAGCGTCTTTGCGGTTGATAAAAGCACAAAGGCAAATTCCCCCGCCCCACCAAGCAATATGCCCGCATAAGTTGCCCCCTGCCGCTTTAAGCCAAGCATTGGGCCTATGAAAGCAATAATAAGCGCCTTAACAACAATAAGGGCGCATGCCGCAGAAATAAGCAATAAAGGCTGTTCAAAGATTTTATCAAAATTCAACCCAACGCCAATTGAAACAAGGAATACACCAAGGAATAGGCCTTTAAATGGTTGAATTGTTGTCTCAACTTCGCGCCTATATTCGGTTTCGGCAAGCAGAAGCCCTGCCAAAAACGCCCCCAAAGTCATTGAAAGACCCGCAGCATGGGTTGCAAAGCCAGTTACAATAACAACCAAGAGCGAGGCCGCCATAAAAATTTCGGGGCCATTGATACTTGCAGCAAGTTTAAATAATGGGCGTAAAATTATTCGCCCTAAAAATAAAACCATCGCAACGGCAAAAGTTGAAATTAAAACTGCCTTGATTAATGGAAGCAATCCAAGCCCAAGATTAGTTGGCGACAAAAATGGAATTGCAAACATTATTGGAATGATTGCAATATCTTGGAATAGCAAAATTCCAAATGAAGCCCGCCCCTCTGGCGCTATAAGGCGGTTTTTGTCGGTCAAAATTTGCATCACAATTGCCGTTGATGACATTGAACGCGCAAGACCAATAACACATGATGA
>JAPUEP010000282.1 GCA_027492515.1 Hyphomonadaceae bacterium | reverse complement strand
CTGGTGGTGGGCTTACAATTGTACCGCCACCGCCGCCACCGCCTGCACAAGCGGTCAAGATGAAGCTACTGAAACCAGCCACTAATAAAAAAAGCGCACGCATCCGCATTGAAATTCTCCCCTACTCTAAAATCATTCACATGATTTTCTTAAATAAGATGTTAATTGGGATTAGAATTTTTATTATTTAGCTTTATTTTAGACAAGTTCAGACAATAAAAAAGTAGGCTCGAAACCAAGACCTACTGTGTTTTTACCAATATTTCCATTCAGATGAATGGTCGGAGAGATAGGGTTCGAACCACGCCGAAAATTTGCAACGCAAATTTGGCCAATAAAAAAGTAGGTTCGAAACCGAAACCTACTTTGTTTTTACCAATATTTCCATTCAGATGAATGGTCGAGCTTAGTAGACTCGAACAAGCAACTTGTTGATTGAAACAAAACTAAAAAATGGAAATTATTTCACCGCTCATTTAAATATATGACCAATCCTCTTTGGAGACAAAAGTCTACGTAAAAAGAAGAGTGGTCGAGCTTAGTAGACTCGAACAAGCAACTTGTTGATTGAAACAAAACTAAAAACTGGAAATGATTTCACCGCTCATTTAAATCTATGACCAACCTTCTCTAGAGACAAAAGTCTCCGTAAAAAGAAGAATGGTCGGGGAGACAGGATTCGAACCTACGACCCTCTGGTCCCAAACCAGATGCTCTACCAAGCTGAGCTACTCCCCGACAGGTGGTGCGCTTATATATAATTTTCGCACGAACTCAATAAGCTTTGTGCAAAGATTACAGCAAAAAGCATACTTTTTTCACTTGCGCGCATTTTTGAAAATTGGGTGATAAACATAATCACCAACATGAATACCAAGTTTTTTAGACAGACCGCCATTAATTTCAAGAACACCGGCGGCAATTCCGTTTGACCATAATGGGGTTTCATCAAATGGAATTGCATTTGCCGAAATACTTATGATTTTACCTTTTGGGCTGATATAGATAATATCAAGCGGTATCACAGTATTACGCATCCAAAAGGCCATTTTATGTGGCGTTTTGGCATAATCAAATAACATTCCCGCATTATCCGCCATTTGCGTGCGCCACATTAGGCCGATTTCTTGCTTTGCGAATGTGTCGGCAATTTCGACGGTAAATTCGTGTTTCCCACTCATACTTACGATTGAAAGTGGGGTTTTCCTAAGGCCAGTTTGCGCCTTGCTTATATCTGAATATTGCGCGCTTGCAGGCGTAATAGAAAATGCAAAGCCACAGAATATTGCGAATAATGATAATATAATTTTTTTCATGCTTAATTAATAACAGGCCAATTGCCTTATAACAATGCGCAAATCCATAATGTGAAAAAAAATTAAGCCCGCTTTTTAGGCGGGCTTAAAATTATAAATTTCCTTCAATTGCATCTTTGAATAAAGGCGTGACATTTTCAATTGTCAGTGCAATTGGATTCCCCCCTGCCGACGGGTCGGCAATTGCCATTTTTGCCAATTCATCTATACGCGCAATATCAACGCCAATTTCGGCTAATGAATGTGGAATGTCCAAGGTTGAACGTAATTCCAACACCCAGTTTAAAAACGCATCAAACGAAGCCTCAAGCCCCAAATAGGCCGCAAGGCGGGCAATACGGTCTTCAATTGCACTGCGATTAAATTTCAAAACATATGGCATAACAACCGCATTAATAAGGCCGTGATGGGCGTCGAATACCGCGCCAATTGGATGCGCCATTGCATGCATGCCGCCAAGTGCCTTTTGGAATGCCGTTGCGCCCATCATTGCCGCCGCCATCATTTGGGCGCGCGCTTCGATATTTGTGCCATTTTTTGTGGCTTCAACCAAATTCTCTTTAACAAGGCGTGTGCCTTCAATGGCAATACCATCAGCTTGTGGGTGATAGAATGGGCCGCAATAAGCCTCTAATAAATGTGATAAAGCATCCATACCAGTTGCCGCAGTTACTTTTGGCGGCAAACCAATAGTTAAAGCAGGATCACAAAGCGTAATGCTTGGCATGATTTTTGGGTGGAAAATGATTTTTTTGGTGTGATTTGACACATCAGTTATCACCCCTGCCCTACCAACTTCTGAACCTGTGCCAGAAGTTGTTGGAACCGCGATAATTGGGGCAATGCCGTTAACATCGGCGCGTGTCCACCAATCACCAACATCTTCAAAATCCCATAATGGGCGGGTTTGCCCCGACATAAAGGCAATAACCTTACCTACATCCAACGCTGAACCACCGCCAAATGCAACCACGCCATCATGATTGCCCGCTTTGAATGCGGCAACACCTGCATCAACATTTTCGCCAATTGGGTTGGGGCGAACATCTGAAAACACTGCGGCCTTTAGGCCATCATTTAAAAGCGCAGCCAATGCATCCTTAATCATTGGAAGATTTACAAGGCCATTATCGGTAACGATTAATGGCGCATTCATGCCCAATGCTTTGCAATGCGCAGATAATTCAGATATGCGCCCCGCACCAAACTTCACCAGAGTTGGATAATTCCAATTTCCTACTAAATTCATTTTTATTCCTCTTAAAATGCTCCCCTGCGAAGCGGGGGAGCTGTCACGATTTATCGTGACTGAGGGGGGACGACGATTGTATTGCCCCCTCCGTCACCTTTGGTGACACCTCCCCCGCAAAGCTATGCTTTGCAAGGGAGGATAAAACTACACACTTCTCAAATGGAATGATTTCGGACGCGTCAACATCTCATAGCCAATTTTTGATAATGTCGCGCCGCGACCTGTGTCTTTAACACCTGTCCAAGCTAATGCAGGGTCAAGATAGTCACAGCGATTGGCGTAAACAGTTCCCGTTTCCACTTGCTGACCAATTGCTTTTGCCGCTGCAATATCAGTGGTCCAAATTGATACAGTAAGGCCATATTGGCTATCATTCATTAATTTGATTGCTTCTTCGTCTGATGAAACTTTCATAATGCCAACCACTGGGCCAAATGATTCTTCGTTCATAACGCTCATTGAATGATCAACATTCACCAAAACTTGCGGCGCAAGATAAGTGCCAGAGCCAATATCGGCTTTGAATTTAGATGTATCAATTAGGGCTTTTGCGCCTTTTGACAAAGCCTGTGCGGTTTGTGCACGAACAATATCGGCGGTTTTTGATTGTGCCATTGGGCCAAGTGTTGTGGCTTCATCAAGTGGATTACCCAAAACATATTGGCTTGTTAATGCTTGGAAGCCATCAACGAAGGCATCATATTGGCTTTCATGAACATAAATACGCTCAATACCGCAGCAGCATTGACCACTATTATAGAATGCACCATCAACCAAATTTTCAATTGCATGTTCAAGTTTAACATCGGCGCGAACATAGGCGGGGTCTTTGCCACCTAATTCAAGGCCGATATTGGTGAATGTGCCTGCACCCGCACGCTCAATCACCTGCCCTGCGGCAGTTGAACCTGTGAAACATACTAAATCAACAAGGCCAGAAGAAATAATGCGGCCCGTATCATCATGCGATAAAGATAAAGTTTGGAAAAGATTTTTCGGAAGGCCAGTTTTATCAAAGGCTTGTTGAAATCTATCGCCAACCAAAATTGTTTGCGCCGCATGTTTTAAAATCACAGCATTACCCGCAATCAAAGCAGGAATGATTGAATTAACCGCCGTCAAATAAGGATAATTCCAAGGGGCAATTGTGAATACAATGCCAAGTGGATCGCGGGCGATATAACGTTCAATTCCCGCCATTTCATCTGGTGGAATTAGCGGCGACAAATATTCCACCGCGTGTTGGCTCATGAAATCTACACGCGCAGTCATTGGGCCAAATTCACCGCCATATCTTACAGGGCGCCCCATTTGCCATGCAATCTCTGGCACCATTTCAGCAGCCATCGCAAGCATTGCATCTTTGAATTCATAAACAATTTTCGCACGTGTCGCCACGTCAACATTGCGCCATTCTTTTTGCGCAGCACGTGCATTTGCGATTGCGGCATCAATTACATTTGCGGCCATTGTTGGGCGGCGATTATAAATAGAGCCATCAATTGGGGAGGTACAAATAATTTCGGACATAAAAACTCCTGCTTTGCAATTTTGTTATAACAAAATGCAAATTGATTCAATAATTAATTACGCGACTTTTTAAACGGGCTGCCACAATTCGATTTTATTGCCTTCGATATCAAGAATATGAACAAATTTGCCATGTTCACTTTCTAAATCCTGCCACAGAATTTCAACATTGTTGGCTTTTAGCTTTTCAACAAAATAGCCAATATTATCGACACACAAATTAAGCATAAAACCACTTTTTGAGGGTTCAAAATAAGGCGAATTTTCATCAAGCAATGAAAGCACCTGCCCTGAATTTTTTATACGTGCCATTTCGCTTGGAACGAATGTTGTAAATAAATAATCAGGGTGGAAATCAATTTCCAAGTTTTCAAGATACCATTCACGTAATGCTTTTGTATCTTTGGCGCGGATGAAAACGCCCAATCCAACAACTTTTCCCATCCTAAATTCCTTATTAAATAATCTCGAAATAGCGGGCTAATTGCCAATCTGTAATGGCTTTGCGCGCTTCGCGGTCTTCCCAAATTCTGGTTTGGGCATAATGTTCAATAAAATCTTCGCCAAAAATTTCTTTTGCTGGCTCACATGCCATTAAGACAGATGCGGCAGCAGTTTCTGTTGTTGGAAACCGGCGT
>JAPUEP010000281.1 GCA_027492515.1 Hyphomonadaceae bacterium | reverse complement strand
CTATGTCTTGTGATTTGCCATTATGTTGAATGAAGGTGATTTTTGCCATTTTAAGCCTCTTTGTGCTTTTCTATATTAGTTTTGAATATGATTTGCCAGTTCTTTGACTGAAATATTTGTGTCTTGCAAAATATCTGGCGCAATTTTAGCACGCGCGGCAATAAGATTTTTGCCAACCAGAAATTCGGGGGGTGAATTTATTGCATCAATTGCCAAAATTCGGTTTTCATCATCAAGATGAAAAAGCGCAAATTTTCGCGCCGCCATATCACCGCGAATAATGGTTTTGGTTGCGCCAATTGCCAAGCCCGCAATTTGTAATTTCAAATCATATTGATCCGACCAAAACCAAGGAACATCAAGCTTTGGTGCATTTTGCCCCATAATATTTGCCGCCGCCAATTTCGCCTGTTCAATGGCATTATGAACGCTTTCAAGGCGCATTCTTTGACCATACAAATCGACCATACGATTGGCACAATCACCACAGGCATAAATATCAGGGTTTGACGTTTTTGCATTTTCATCAACATCAATACCATTATTGCAAACAATACCTGCCACCTTTGCAATTTCATCATTTGGAATAATGCCAATACCAATAAGAACCACATCGGCATCAATATTTGTGCTATCATTAAGGGTTACGCTTTCAACCCTTTGCGTGCCATTTATTTTTGCCACGCCAGATTGGGTAAGGATATTTACACCCGCACTTTCATGCACATTTTCATAGAATTGTGATAATTGCGGGCTTGCAACACGCGCCAAAATGCGTGGCGCAGCTTCGATAATTGTTACATTCAAACCTTTTTTTTGCGCACAGGCGGCAACTTCAAGGCCAATATAGCCCGCGCCAATGATTACGAGGTTTTTGGCTTTATCAAGTTCGTTTCCCAAATCATCGGAATCTTGGATTGTTTTCAAATAATGCACGCCATTTAATTGCGCCCCTTCAACGGGTAAATGGCGAACTTTTGAACCTGTCGCGATAATTAATTTATCATAATCATATTGATTGCCATTTTTTGATTTTATATTTTTATTCGCGGCATTAATTGAAATGATTTCTTCATTAATTTTCAAATCAATATTATCTTTTTCCCATTGCTCGGATGCCTTAAAATACAAACGTTCGGCAGGCATTTGACCAAGCATATAGGCTTTGGATAATGGTGGGCGTTGGTATGGCGGCTGGCCCTCATTGCCGAAGATACGAATCGTTCCTTCAAACCCCATTTGCCTTAATGAATTTGCTGCTTGTGATGCTGCTTGGCCTGCGCCAATAATCAAAATATTTTCAAGCTTTGCCAAAGCCATACCCCATAAAAAAATTACATTTGCGCCAATAGCTTATAAAATAGGCGATTAGTGAAAAAATCACAGATAAAAAAGCCATTTTGCCTGAAAAAAATATTGCATTTACTAATTTAATCTATAAATGCGCATACTTCGGCGGACCTGGAAACAGCACCTCCAGTCCACTAACACTTTGGCGTCCAAAACCAAGGTGGACCTGACAACATTTTGGGGCGTAAAACACCCTAGCATGTCCGACTAACGCCGCAAATTCGTCGTCTTCAAAATTTTTTGGGGGCTTTTAGTTTGATCGTGCGGGCGCAAGTCGTTGATACTTAATCCGTGCATTGTTAGGTTTAGGGGGGTTCCGCATGGAAAACTTCAAATCATCTATTGATATTGTTCGTCAACTGGTTCCTGATTTACCAGTTGCTGCTAATCGTCCACATGCTGTTAAGCGCGCGGCGAATTGGTTTGTACGTAATTTCGCGGGTGACGTTTTATATGCCGTAAAAGCAAACCCAAGCCCTTGGGTTTTGGATGCAATGTGGGAAGCAGGTGTGCGCCATTTTGATGTTGCATCAATTGTCGAGGTTGAGACTATTTTCAATCGTTTCCCTTCGGCGACTTTGGCATTCATGCACCCAGTTAAAAATCGCAATGCGATTACACGTGCTTATTTTGAATTTGGCGTTCGTATTTTCTCGCTTGATTCAATGGAAGAATTGCAAAAAATCCTTGAGGCAACAAATTATGCCCAAGATTTAACCCTTATGGTTCGCCTTTCAGTTTCAAATTCTGCTTCTTCAATTTCATTGGATGGCAAATTTGGCATTAAAGGTGAAAAAGCGGTTGAATTATTGCGTGCCGCGCGTTCGGTTACACGCGAAGATTTGGGAATTTGCTTCCATGTTGGTTCGCAATGTATGGATCCGCAGGCTTATGTAAAAGCAATGGATGTTGCCAAATCAACTATTATTCAAGCGGGCGTTGTAATTGATATTATCGATGTTGGCGGCGGCTTCCCCGTTAATTACCGCGATATGATTCCTGCCCCAATGAGCCAATATATGCAGGTAATTGCGCAAAAATTTGAAACCATGCCTGTTACTGAGAATTGCGCCCTTTGGTGTGAACCGGGCCGCGCAATGGTTGCAGAAGCTACAAGCATTATCGCACGTGTTGATTTGGTAAAAGATGATTTCATTTATCTTAATGATGGTGCATATGGCAATTTGTTTGATGCAACGCATGTTAATTGGCCATTTGAAACCAAACACCTTCGTATTGATAATGAAGGCTCAAGCGAGCATAAGGCATTCCGTGTTTTTGGCCCAACTTGTGATGGGATTGACGAGCTTAATAATGAATATTTCCTTCCGATTGATATAAAAGAAGGTGATTATATTGAGTTTAAGATGCTTGGCGCGTATGGTGTTGCCATGACAACAAGATTTAATGGTTTTGGTCAAAATATTGAAGTAATTGCGTGCGATGATGCGCATGTTTCAATGTTCACTGAAACCAAAGAAATTTCGAAAAACCAATTTTTCAAAAAATAGAAGAGAAAATCAAAATGACTGATAATCGTAAAGCCGAACTTTTGGCAACAAAGGTCGAGCATGTGGATATTACTACGTTTGACGCGCGCCCAATCATTGATGCAATGGGCAAAATGTCATTCACTTCGCGTGATACTGCGCGCGCGGCAAAAATCTTTAACACAGCTTTAGAAGATAAAGAGTGCAGCGTTTGGCTTACACTTGCGGGTTCAACTTCTGCGGGCGGCTGTATGCATGTTTATCGTGACATGGTTAAAAATGGTATGGTTGATGCGATTGTTGCAACTGGTGCATCAATCATCGACATGGATTTCTTTGAAGCTTTGGGCTTTAGCCACTATCAAGCATTAGAAGTTCCAGATGATGAAACTTTGCGCTCTTTATACATTGACCGTATCTATGACACCTATATCGATGAAGAAGAACTTCAGGCATGTGATGGAACTATTTTCGAAATTGCCAATAGCCTTGAACCACGCCCTTATTCTTCACGCGAATTTATCAAAGAAATGGGTAAATGGCTTTCTGAAGGTAATGCAAAAAAAGAAGGCTCTTTAATTCAGGCTTGTTATGAAGAAGGCGTTCCTATTTTCTGCCCTGCCTTTGTTGATTCATCTGCGGGTTTTGGCCTTGTAAAACATCAAAAAGAGCAAGCTAAAGCGGGTAAGCCTTATTTGATTATCGACGCAATCGCGGATTTCCGTGAATTGACTGATATTAAAATTGCGGCGGGTCGCACTGGCCTATTCATGGTTGGTGGCGGCGTTCCTAAGAATTTTGCGCAAGATACTGTGGTATGTGCGGAAATCCTTGGTGAAGAAGCTGAAATGCACGCTTATGCAGTTCAAATTACGGTTGCCGATGTTCGTGATGGCGCGTGTTCATCATCAACATTAAAAGAGGCCTGCTCTTGGGGTAAGGTTTCTGTTGCACTTGAACAAATGGTTTATGCCGAAGCGACAACAGTTGTTCCACTTATCATGTCCGATGCCTATCATCGCGGCGCATGGAAAAACCGCAAACGTCCACGTTGGGCCGATATGTTTGAAAAATAAAATTAAGGGCGGTTTTTACCGCCCTTTTTTTATAATTTGAAAACTACATTAATCGTATAAGAGCTTGAAATTGGGTTACAATCATCATCTATCGCTGGCTTAAATCTAAGTGATTTTGCCTCTCTAGCAACAGAAGTTGAACGGAATGCTTGATTTGTTGCAGCAACTACCGAGGCAGCCGACACATTTCCCGAATCATCAATTGAAACGTTAATGCTTGCCGAACCTTCAAGTTCTTTTTCCAATGCCTCTGATGGATAGGCATCGGAAATATCATATTGACTTAATTTAACCGGCCCAGAAGCCTTGCATCTTTTTTGAGCTGGTGGAGCGGGTATTCTTTCTGGTGGGCCTTCTGAAATTGTTCCTGTTAGTTCAGACATTTGAAGTTTAACCGTCCCTATTGCCGAAGCCGTTTCAATCTGGGGTCTTTCTTGTGTTTCAATAATTGTTGTTCTTGTTGGGATTTGAAAGGTCGTATGTTCTTTTATTGGATGATGTTGCACTGAATTATCAGACGGTGGTGGCGGCGGCGGTGGTGGTGGTGGTGGTGGAATGATTGTTATACCATTTACTACAACAGGCTCATCAGGTGGGCTAAAGACATAGTCTGACCTGATTTTTGTTATGCCATAAAGCGCAATCCCCCAAATTAATGCGGAGGCTAGAATAAAAATGCTACGGAATTTTGACATTTTTCTCTCCCTTTTTAAACTCATAAACATGAGCTTTAAACAATAGAATATTGGCAGGGAATAATAGTCTAATCTAATCCATGTTACTTGATAATCATTATTACTTTCCCTAAGGGAAGGCTATTATTGTATTTAGTTTTATTTATGGTT
>JAPUEP010000280.1 GCA_027492515.1 Hyphomonadaceae bacterium | reverse complement strand
CCATTATCAGCCATTGTTCGGCATTGCATATTTGGTGATTTTACTTGGCGCTTCTTCATGGCTTACAGATTATTTTGACAAACCGGTGCGCGCAAAATTAACGCAATATTTTGTCAAAAAACCTAAGAAAACTGAAGCAATCGCCTAATTGTCACCTTCTTCAGCAAGTCTCTTCGCGGTATCATCGGCAATAAGCGCGGTCACAAAATCTTGAAGGCCGCCGCCATCCATCACATAATCCAGCTTATAAAGCGTAAGATTGATGCGGTGATCCGAAACACGCCCTTGTGGATAATTATAAGTGCGGATTTTTTCCGACCTATCACCCGAACCAACTTGCGATGCGCGTGCATCCGAACGTGCCTTGGCCTTTTCTTCACGCTCTTTTTCATAAAGGCGAGCAATAAGGTTTTTCATCGCATTGGCACGGTTTTGGTGTTGCGATTTTTCGGACGCCGTAACAACAATGCCAGATGGCAAGTGGGTAATACGAACGGCTGAATCGGTTTTATTAACGTGCTGCCCACCTGCGCCAGATGAACGATAAGTGTCGATACGAATATCCTTATCATGCACTTCGATATTGGTTTCTTCAGGAACTGGCAAAACCGCAACAGTTGCCGCAGATGTATGAACCCGCCCTTGGGTTTCAGTCGCAGGAACACGCTGAACGCGGTGGGTGCCTGATTCAAATTTCAATTTACCAAACACACCATCGCCATTAATGGTTGCGATAATCTCTTTAAAACCGCCTGCATCACCATCTGACATGGAATCAACTTCCATTTTCCAGCCTTGATTGGCGGTGTAACGTTGATACATACGAAATAAGTCACCAACAAAAATTGCCGCTTCATCGCCGCCAGTTCCGGCGCGTAATTCCAAAATTACCGATGCATCATCATCTTCATCGCGTGGTAAAAGCAGGATTTGTAATTCTTGTTCGATATTTTCAAGATTTTCTTTAACTTGTGGCAATTCTTCTTGCGCCATTAATGCCATTTCATCAGAGGCTGGCAAACTATCAATCATATCTTGAAGATCAGCAAGTTCTTTGCGCGCGCTGCGTAATTTATTTATTGCTTCGGCAACGGGTGAAAGTTTTGCACGCTCTTTTGAAAGGCGCATGATTTCGGGGCCATCGCTTGCACTTGCAAGGCGGGCATCAATTTCTTCAAATCTATCACTTACGCGTAATAAACGCTCTTCACTTAATTTCATTTTTTTATCTTTCGCGCCCCCTATAACAAATTTACGCAATTTTCCAATTGCCCAACTGCAAACATTATTCTCTATGATTGAAAACGCATCAATATTTCGCGAAATTGGGGTAAACCCATCACAAACTTATTATTTGTGCTATCAAGATTGGGTATTGCAAATTTTTAGGGGTAAAAAATGGTAAGGAATAAAATTTTAAAAACTGCGGCAATAATAAGCTTTGGCGCTATGTTCGCTTTGTCAGGTTGTGCGCATGAACCTAATGTTCCAAATTGGGGTCATGGTTCACGTGGCGACGGCCCACTTGCACACCACCCACAAGGCGTCGATCATATTGAAACACCGCGCGTTATAGAGCAACAAGGCAATGTAATCGCGCCGCCACCGCCACAAGATTATAATGCGGTTTCTTACCTTACAGGTTGCACAGGTAGTTTTAGCGTATCAAATCGCAACACGGGCGAATTACTTGTAACTGGGCGCGGCCTTTCAACGCCACAAGGGATGATGGTTTTGGGTCGCAATGGCGAACAAACTGGCAAAATTGTAAATGCTATGGGCGGCCAAAGCCTTACATTCAAACCTGATTGCAATTGCAAGCCGCAGCAAGCAGGCATGGCACCGCCGCCACCAACAATGTGTGCGCCACATAATTAAAAACAAAAAACCCCGCTTTAAACAAAGCGGGGTTTTTTATAAGAATATCGGAAAAAAATTAAGCAGCAACAGCCAATTTAGCTTTGATTTTGCTACGAAGTTTGCGTGCACGATCTGACATTTTCAATGGGTCAGATTTAAGAATGAACGCATCCAAACCACCATTATGGTCAACCGAACGCAATGCAGAAACTGCAATACGCAAACGGAAACCTTGACCTAAAGCATCAGACGCCAATGTAACGTCTTGCAAATTAGGCAAATAACGGCGTTTAGTTTTAATGTTTGAGTGGCTAACAATATGACCAACCATCGGGCCAACACCAGTAAGTTCGCAACGGCGAGACATCGAATTTCTCTTTTCTATAGACTATATTTAAAACGTAGAGCGCGCAATTATCGACTTATAATGCAAAAGTCAATGTCAAACAGTGATTTTTGCCACAAACAAAGCCCACCCTTTACATTAATGCAATTGCGCCGAACCACGCGCGTCAATATGAAGGTTCTGATGAAGCACATTTACAATTGATGATGTCCATTCATTCCATATAATTACAATATCACAAATATCATTTGAAGCATCGCCAATTGTGCGCACCAAATTCTTACTCATTGCCTGTGTTTTAGAGATTTTTAGGCCAACGCAACCATTATCAAGATCAATACTTATATCCGAATGCGCAAGAATCAGTGCAATTAAATGACCATCAACTTCACGCTTTTTAAAACTATTGCGGATTTTTTGGCGAACTTTTTGAATTCCAAATAAATCAGATTGAAAAGGCGCTTTGATTGCAAGTGATTGTGACATTTTATTCTCCGATATTTCCTGTGAATAAATATAAAACACACTTGCGCCATTTTCGGACGCATATTAGAACAAATGCAGGAGTCTAAACATGCGCCACGAAAAATCTGCTAATTTAATTGAACTTGCCCGTGAATTGGCGGTTTCACACATGGGACTTACCCTTGATGATATGGCAAGCCGCATGGGTGTGGGGCGAAGAACCGCCGAAAGAATGCGCGACCAATTACTTTTGATGTTTGATACAATGGAAGAAATTCCAGACCCACCAACCAAAAGGTGGCGTATTTCTGGAAGGTTTGATAGTTTCCTCCTTGCACCAAGCGCCAAAGAATTGGCGGCGCTTAAAATTGCCCAAGAATTATTGGAAAAGCAAAATAACGACCAAGCCCACGCATTGCATAAGCTTGAAATCAAAATTAATTCTGCAATGGGCACAAAGGCCAGCACAAGACTTTCAACCGACATTGAAGCCCTTATGGAGGCCGAGGCGATTGCAATCACCCCAGGGCCAAAACCAAAATATGATGCCTATACTTTAAACATATTGCGCGATGCGATTTTATCATTGCACCAAATTTCATTCTTTTATGAAGGTGGTTCAAAATCAAAATTGCGCCGTGAAATAATACCTTATGGCATTTTATTTGGTGGTGAAGCCTATTTGATTGCGCGCGAAATAGATAAGCCAATCGAAGAACGCCCAAAAGTATGGCGCATAGACAGAATTCGCGAGGCAAAAATAATGGACGCCCCAGGTGGCCCTCCCGAAGAATTTTCACTTCGCCAATTTGCCGAACGCTCCTTTGGTGTTTTCCAAGAAGATGAAACCCATGAAGTGATTTTAGAAGTGCTTCCCGAATATGCCGACGAAGCCTATAGATGGCAATTCCACCCCAATCAAAAAATCAAAGAACTCAAAAATGGCGGCCTTGAAATAATTATGCATGGCGCATCATTAAAAGAACTTTCATGGGTTTTATTCCGTTGGGGCGGAAAAATAAAAATCATCTCCCCCAAAGAATTAAAAGAAGAAATGAAAAAAGCCTTGGAAGCGGGTGAAAAAATGCTTGGGAAAAAGGGGAAGAAGTAAGGCGTTTTCGCCCTCCCCTTGCGGGAGGGCAGAACTCACTAACCTTCCATCTTCAAACTAGGCCATATAATTGGTTGCATGTTTTTATAGCCGCCTGTTACTTTATCAGATTGCAGCCATGCGCCATCGCCAAACCAGATTGGCATTATTGGCACTTCATCAAGGAGGTATTTTTCCGCCGCCTTTAGCGCTTCAAGGCGTTTTACGGGGTCGCCAATGCCGCGCACTTTTTCCAATGCCGCGTCAAAATCCTTATTATGCCATTGGTGTGAATAGGCATTACCGCCCGTTGCAAAACTTCCCATCAAATCAACGGGGTCAGATTTCATACCCTTATCAACCCGAACAATTGCGCAATCAAAATCAAAACCATTAAGACGTGCAGAAATCGCGGTTGATTCAACGGTTCCGATTGTGGCCTCTACCCAAATTTGTTTCCATTCATTGGCGATTTCAACAGCGGCGCGCTCACGTTCATCCTTGGTAACGATAAGCTCAAACCTAAGTGGGTTGGTTGCCGAATAGCCAAGTTTTTCCATAATCGCCTTTGCGCCCGCCACATCGACTTCAATTGGTGGTTGATCGCGAAGGAAACGTGTTGCAGGATGAACTGCATCACGGAAAATATTATGCGAAACAATATTGCGATTAAACGCCATAGAAAGCGCTTTACGAACCAATGGGTTTGATAATTGCGGCTTTTTAGTATTCATACTCATATAAATGAAACGCGGCGCATTAACGCGTTTAAATTTATCACCAAGTTTTGATTCCAGAATTGAATAACGCAATAATGCAGGGTCTTGGGCCAAATCAATATCCCCTGCCTCAAACATCCTTATGCGGGTTGCGGGGTCATCCACGGCCTCAATATTAATCGCAACAGGCATTGGCGCAGCCCAACCACCTCATTCATTTTTTTCAAAGCGACTACGGGTTTGGGTATAGATTTTTGGAATGAATGGGCCAGAAACCACAATCTTAT
>JAPUEP010000279.1 GCA_027492515.1 Hyphomonadaceae bacterium | reverse complement strand
TGAAATCGAAGATGTGATTGCGCGCGGTCATGATTTGGCAACAGTTCAAAGGGTGCAAAATCTTTTATATATTGCCGAATTCAAACGCCGCCAAGCACCGCCAGGGGTAAAAATAAGCCATAAAAACTTTGGCCGCGACAGGCGATATCCAATAACTAATAAATATCGTGATAAATTATAAATTGATTTTTATTTGATATCGGGCATTATACACCAAATAGGCGTATAAAATTGTCACGTAATTTTGCTTATCCCTCATAATATTGGAGGTTTAAAATGCAAAATACTTTTGTAAATAAAACAATTGATGGCTTTAGCTTTAAAATTTGGCGCGGCGAATATATGTTTTTATTGGCCTTTGATGTTGAAAAGCCAAAGGATGATTTCGTTGGTTTTGCTATTGCCGTTAAATCACCCGGTTCGGACAAATTCTATTATTTAAGAAATCGCATAGCCTTTGATTATGCGAATAATGAGGCGGTGAACGGCTTTCGGCTTTTCTCAAGCCTAGAGGCGCCAATTCAAAAATTTCGCTGGCTCCATTTCCCTTATGACCCCAAAGATGGAATTTATACCTATAAAGCCACAATGATGCATATGGATGAAAATGATGTTTTGCATGAAGGTAAAACTATTGAATTAGCTATCGAGGTTCAAAATCAAACCATTGATGGGCTTTTAGATGTTGGATTTACCCGCAATTTTGCTTCGTCACAGGCGTATAATGATAAATTTGGTGGTCATAAAAATATTATTCCCAAATATTCTTATGATGGTCTTGAATTTCAAAAACCAAATTTGATTGATAATTATAGCAAGAAAAGCGTCTATGACTGGCTTGGCTTTAAAGCCAAAGAAAAAATTGATAAATTCCTTGATGAAGCTTTGGCAAAAAATAATGAAATTAAAATCATGCTTTATGATTTTAATGAGCCAGATTTATTGTTAAAATTCAAATCATTCAGCGGAAAACTTAAAGCAATAATTGATGATTCAGGTGATGAAGAAGAAGGTGCAACAGAACACATAAACCCATTTAGCGCTGAATCAAAAGCAGCAAAACGACTAGAAGAAAGTGGTTGTAAAGTTAAGCGCACACATTTCAAAGGCTTGCAGCATAATAAAGTTTTTATAGAAATTGAAAATGGCAAACCAATAAAAATTCTTTTTGGTTCAACCAATTTTTCATATCGCGGCATTTATATTCAGGCAAATAATGTAATTGTTTTTGATAATGAGGAAGTTGCAAGCCTATTCAATCAAATGTTTGAAATTGCGTGGGAAAAACCTGATGATTTTTCCAATAATGATTTTGCAAAAAAGTGGCATGAAATTACGCAAAATGGCCTGCCCAAAATGGAATTTTGCTTTTCACCACACAAAGATTCCGATTTATCAATGGTGAAATTGGCGGATGTGATTAAAAATTGTAAAGAATCCCTATTTTATTCAATTGCATTTTTATATCAAACCAAAAGCGGCCCTGTTTTGCCTGCGCTTATGGCGGTTGAACAAAATCCCAATATTTTAAATTATGGAACATCGGACAAGAATGGAAAACTAACACTTCATAAGCCCGATGGCTCTTTTGGCCTTGTTAGTTTTGCATCTCTGAGTAAATTTGCACCATCACCATTTAAAGAAGAATGGTCGGGGCAGGGTGGAATTAATATTCACCACAAATTCGTTGTTGCCGATTTTCATACAGATGATGCCACTGTCTTCCTTGGCTCAAGCAATCTTGCGCCATCAGGAGAGGAAAAGAATGGCGATAATTTGATGATGATAAAAGATCAAAGAATTGCGGTTTCATATGCCTTAGAGGCAATGCGTGTTTTCGATCATTTGCAATTCAGGGTAAAAATGAAAGAAAGCGATAAAAAACCTGATTATGTAATAAAACTTAGAAAGCCACCACGTAATCCAAATGAATATTCATGGTTTAAGCCATATTATAAGCCAAATTCACAAAAATTACGTGATAGAATTTTGTTTGCAAAATAAAAAGGCGGCGCTTTTGACGCCGCCTTATATTTTATTTTCCATTTAATTCCGAAACAATATTTTCGGCATTATAGATTTTGGTCAATGCCTCTTGAATTGAAGCGGTTGATACCGAAACTGCGCGGTTTAAACGCCCGTCATAGGCATAATCACCACCCAATGAGTGAATGTTACCATCGAAAACAGCGCCAACAACACGGCCTTGTTTATCAATTAATGGTGAACCTGAATTGCCGCCAATAATGTCATTGGTTGTTGAAATATCAAATGGCAAATCTTTGTTGATTTTGCCTTCTGCGGCAACCCAAGATTTGGCAAGCTCAAACGGGAAAGAACCTGTTGCACGCTCATAAGCGCCGCCCATTTTGGTGAATGCAGGAATATTCGTTCCATTATAAGTCCAACCACTTACTTTGCCATATGATAAACGAAGCGTGAAGGTTGCATCAGGATAAACATCCGCGCCATAAACTTTAAAGCGTGCTGCTGCAACTTTTTCCGCCGCTTGCGACATTGGTGCATCAACTTGGTTTACATATTGGCTTCTGATTTGGCGCGCTTGTGGGTCGATTTTAAGCATGAATTTAATCAATGGATCATCCGATGCCATGACAGCCGCTTTGCCACCTTTCAAAAGCGCCTCGCGAACTTTTAAATCGTCAAGTTTTGTGCCGTTAATAAGGCGGCGCGCCATATCTTCTGGGCTTTCTTTACCAAGAATAGTTTTTACATAAGGACTATCAACAGTAAGATATTCACGGGTTTTTGATGCCCATGTTTCAAGGCCAATAATTTCTTGGTCTTTATAAACTGGTGACGGTGCTAATAATTGGCGCTCAAGGTTTTTTAAACCTGCATCTGAATATCCCGGAAGTCTATCACTAGCTGGTTTTTCACGCTCTTCTGCGGCACGAACAATTGATTTTGCAACACCATAAAGAGACGAAATTGAACCTGCGCGGCTTTCTAAGAAGTCGTAATTTAGGAATAGGTCACGCTGTTTTTCTGTGGCTTTATCAATAATAGACCAAGGGTCACCAATTTCTTTTTTAAGTTTTGGATTTGCATTCACTTTTTTGCGTAAATCGGCTTCTTCATTGGCTTTAAGCGCGAAGAATTGCGGATCCATCAAAGCGCGCATTTGCCCATATTGTGCCTTGTATGAGTTTTCAAGGCTGAATAATGGGCCGCCTGCCTGACGTGCTTGCTCTGTGCCTTCGTGCATATATTGGGTTAAGCGACCACGTAATTCAGAACGAACCAATTGACGTGTTGGCAAAAGCCAATCGCGATTAAATTTCAATTGCGAAACTGTGCGCAATCTTTGGGTTGAACCAGGGTTTCCGGCAACGAATACAAGATCATTTTCTTTTGGAACTTCTGCTGTCCAAGTTAAATGTTCAACACCACTTACAGGTTTGCCATTTTCATAGGCACGTAGGAATGAGCTATCAAGATTATAGCGTGGGAAGTTGAAATTATCAGGGTCACCACCAAAGAAACCAACAGCATATTCAGGTTCGAATACAAGGCGAACATCATTATATGTTTTGTAGCGATAGACCTTATATTGACCACCCCTATAAAGGCTTATTACGTCACAATGATATTTATCTTTATCAAAACCTTTGCATGCATCTTCTTCTGCTTTTGTGCGTGCTGCATTTTGTGCTGATGCAAAGTCACCGCCTGTTTTACCTTGGGTGGCGTTTTTGATGTCATTGGTTACATCAATGATTTTTTCCAAAACCTCTGCTTCCATGCCAGGGCAGGTTTTTTCATCTTCACGCTTTAATGCTATAAAACCATTTTTTGCATAATCATTTTTGGCATCTGAAATATCGTTCACACATCCTTCAGAACAATGCCAGTTGGTAAGAATCAAACCATCTTTTGAAACAAAACTAGCAGAGCATCCAGAGCTCAAACGAACTGCAGAATTTTGAATATGATTAAGCCATTTAGCATCTGGGGCAAAGCCGTATGCTTTGGCAACTTTTTGCGATGGGAATTGGTCAAAAGTCCACATTCCTTCATCTGCTTTGGCGTAATTAGTTGTAATTGCAGCTATTGCAAAAGCGCTTGCAATTGTTAAATAATTTTTCTTAGAGTGAAACATTTATAGCCCTTTTTAATTTCATTTTTAATGAACATATATCAAGTGTTATATTATAACAATATGTTTGCTGATTAGAATCGGAAGTTTAAATGACTAGTATAGACTTTACTGGAAAAGTGGCAATTATTACTGGTGCAGGTCTTGGGCTTGGAAGATCTCATGCGATTGAATTTGCGCGCCGTGGTGCAAAAATTGTTGTAAATGATTTGTCAATTGAGAATGCAAATTCTGTTGTTGAACAGATTATTGAAAATGGTGGCGAAGCAATTTCTGCAATTGGCTCGGTAACTGATGATATTGCGGTTTCGCAAATGGTATCCCAAACAATAGAAAAATGGGGCCGAATTGATATTTTAGTCAATAATGCGGGTATTTTGCGCGATAAATCTTTTGCCAAAATGGCACAAGAGGACTTTGATATTGTTCTTGATGTGCATTTGCGCGGAACATTTAAACCAATCAAAGCGGTTTGGGAAATTATGAAAGCGCAAAATTATGGGCGAATTATTGTAACTACTTCATCATCTGGCCTTTATGGGAATTTTGGGCAATCAAATTATGGCGCGGCAAAACTTGCGCTTGTTGGTTTGATGAATACATTGAAAATTGAAGGTCGAAAAAATAATATTCATACAAATGCCATAAGCCCTGTTGCC
>JAPUEP010000278.1:2108-4804 GCA_027492515.1 Hyphomonadaceae bacterium | reverse complement strand
AGTAACCGAAAAATGGTCAAGACTTGGATTAGGGGGAAATGGCAAGCCGATTTGGTAATCAAAACGGCACAGCGCAATGCAATATCACATATTTATTGCCAGTAAGGTCGGTCGTATTTACTTCCATAATTTTGCGGGCAAAAAATTCATCATCTGCGCCTTTATCTTCTACAAAAATATTTTCGCGCGATGGGTCGGCATCGGTTAATTGACCAAGCTCTAAATCATACGGAAATTCGGGTAATTTTTTCCATTTGGTTTTGCCAATGGCTTTTTGATATTTTGCAATAAAATCAGATGGCGGATTAATAAGCGAAAAATTAAGCATTCCAGTGCCATCGCCTGGCATAAACTCTGCGCGATAAATATTCGCGCCAAGATAAGTTGTCCCTGGTAAGAAATAATAATATGTTTTTTCAACATCATTCATTTGCGAAGCACCAGAAACAATAATTTCGCGGGTTTTTCGCACGCCTTGCAATTTTGTTCCCTTGGCACAGGCATCAAGGTAAGTATCAAATTCTTTAAGCCCATCGCTATCAAGAATTTTTATATTATTCACTTTATATGCGTCATCATTCGATGCATTCGCAATCAAAGGGGAAAATGCGAAAGTTACACAAAATGCAGATACAATTTTTTTTACTAGGAATGCTTTTTTCATTCCATAGCGTTTAATCTATGTTGCGAATAATGCAATTCTATTTGTCGAATTTTAAATCAACAAAACCTGAAAAATCCACCATACGTTCTGGCATTAATTCTTCGAATTTTTCACTCATTACATTTAAGATTGAACTTACAAGCAAATATGCACCAAAAATAAGGCCAATTGCGACTGCACCAAAAACTACAGATACAAACATTTTCCATTCCCTTTTATCAATAAGCTCTAATGGCTTTTTATATATTCTACATGACAAGGGATTAGATTTGATTTATCCAATAGATAAAATTTTATAGATTTGATTTTTTATAAAAATAAATTTCGCACTTTGGGAGACGGGCAATGAATTATTTTTCTATCGCGGCATTATATATTGGCATTAATATTATCTTGAAACTTACCTTGGCTTATCGCGTTATTTTTATGCGTAAAAATATGAAAATGGGCATGGGTGATGGCGGCAATACCAAGTTGCAACGCGCAATACGCGCCCATGCAAATGCAACCGAATATATGCCACTTGCCATGATTGGGCTTTTGGCCTTGATGCAAACAGGAACAAACCCAATAATTGCCCATATTCTTGGCGCAAGCTTCACAATTGGGCGCTGCCTTCATGCCTATGGATTAAGTACAAATGGCGGCATCACTTTTGGCAGATTTATCGGAACGGTTTTAAGCACACTTTCGATGTTTATAATTGCAATCTTATGTATCTTGAGCATTTTTGCATAAATTTATAAGAAATTTCACTTTTTCGCCTTCACATTCGCACTGGTTAGTTTCAAAAGAAATAATGACTATTGAAAATGATGAAAAACTAAAAAGTGATTCTAAAAAACTTTATGATGCAACCGAATATTTGCTTAAAAAGGCAAAAGAATTGGGCGCCGATGCCGCCGATTGCACATGTGATTTAAGCCAAAATCTTGAAGTTTCGGTTCGTATGGGCGCATTGGAAAATGTGGCACGTGCCGAAAATCTTGGCGCGGGTCTTCGTGTTATGATTGGCAAACGCCAAGCGGGCGCAACAACATCATCATTTTCAAAAGACGCATTAGACGAACTTGCCGATAGGGTTGTTAAAATGGCGCGCCTTGCCACTGATGACCCATATTGCGGCCTTGCCGATAATAGTGAAATTTGCAAATCCCCACAAGATTTAAAACTATATGATGCCACAATTCCCGATATTGCATGGCTTGAACAACAGGCTTTGGAGGCTGAAAACGCCGCAATGGCGATTGATAAAATCACCAATATCGCAGGGTGCGGCGCATCATGGGATTATCATTATAAAGTCTATGGCGCCACAAATGGCTTTATTGGCGGCTTTGGCAGCACGGATTGGGGCCTTTACGTTGCACCAATGGCGCAAGATGGCGATTGCCGCGAACGCGACTATGACATGAGCGCGGAACGTTTTTTATCAAAACTAAAACCTGCGTCCGAAATTGGTAAAATTGCGGGTGAGCGCGCGGCAAAACGCCTTAATCCACGTAAAATCGCATCAACCAATGCGCCCGTTGTGATTGAACCGCGCGTTGCAAAATCAATCATTGGTATGATGCTTGGCGCAATTTCAGGTTCAAGTGTGGCACGCGGCATTTCATTTTTGAAAGATAGTTTGGGCAAAGAGATTTTTGCGCCTAATATAAATATCGTTGATGATCCAAACATCATTGGCGGTCATGGTTCGCGCCCATTTGATGGTGAGGGTTTGAATGTTTCAAAACAAAGCATCATTAAAAATGGTGTCCTTAACCAATGGCTTTTGAATACAAGTGCGGCAAAACAATTGGGTTTGAAATCAAGCGGTAATGCATCATTCGCTCAAGGTGGCCCACACGGAATTACAATTTCCAACCTTATTGTTGAACCATCAGATAAATCACAGGCTGATTTAATCAAAATGGCAAATAATGGTATTTTTGTTTCCGAAGCAATGGCACCATCATTTAATCCCAATAATGGCGATTATTCGGTTGGTATTTCAGGTTTTATGATTGAAAATGGAATTCTAACCTTC
>JAPUEP010000278.1:0-2098 GCA_027492515.1 Hyphomonadaceae bacterium | reverse complement strand
ATTTCAGAAATCACAATCGCGTGCAATTTGTTTGAACTTTATAAAAACCTTGTCATTGCAAATGATCTTGAACACAAAGGCACAATAGATTGCCCAAGTATTTTGGTTCCAAACATGATTATTGCGGGTGAATAATGGGTTTTAGTCCTGAATTAGAACTTGCCAAAGATGCCGCTTTAAAAGCCGGTAGTTTGGTGATGCAATATTTCAACAAGCCGATAGAAGTTATTGAAAAATCACCAAATAATCCCGTTACTGAGGCTGATTATAAATCTGACGAATTAATCAAAAACCTACTTACAAATGCACGCCCTGAATATGGCTGGCTATCCGAAGAGACAATTGACGATAATAGTCGCAAACAAAGTGAATTAGTTTGGATGGTGGATCCAATCGATGGAACCCGCGCCTTTATCAAGGGATTACCACATTTTTCAGTTTCGATTGCATTAGTAAAAAATGGCAATGCAATTTTGGGCGTGGTTTATAATCCCGCCACCAATGAATTATTTTATGCCCAAGAAGGAAATGGCGCATTCAAAAACCAAAACCAAATTTTCGCAAGTGAAACCACAATCCTTGAAAACGCAAAAATGCTTGGTGATAGGCATATGTTCCATTCAAAAAAATGGCCAATAAAATGGCCTGATTTTCAGGTTGAACAAAGAAATTCCATTGCCTATCGCATAGCCCTTGTTGCAAGTGGCGAATTTGACGGTGCAATCGCAACAACACCAAAAAATGATTGGGATATTGCGGCGGGCGCAATAATTGCAAAAGAAGCCAATGCAAAATTCACCGACCATTTGGGCAATGATTTTCTTTTTAACCAAGAAACACCGCTTCAACGCTCACTTGTTGTAAGTAATTCCAATATTTTTAACGATATATTGGGGCATTTATCGCATATTGTGTAAAAAGCAGGTTGAATATTGGATTTATTCATAAAACTGGGCTATTTGAAAAAAAATTTTTAAGGGTAATAATATGTCAAAACAATTACTTCATTTAGTAATCGGCGGCGAACTTGATGACGTTGCAGATATTCGTTTTCGTGATTTAGCAAATTTAGATTTTGTTGGTGCTTATCCAAATTATGCCGATGCCAAAGAAGCATGGAAATCAGCGGCACAACGCAGCGTTGATAATGCCCACATGCGTTATTTTGTAATCCATGCACACCGCCTTTTGGATGTTGCCGGCGCGCAAAAATGTGATGAAGACCATTAATTAATGGCAGAGGCCAAACAATCAAAACCAATAATGCGCTTTTGGCGCACCTGGCTTAGTAAACAGAAAGCTATATTGGCATTTGCCGCAATTATGATGGTAATTGTGGCATTTGCGGTTTCTGCGCAAAGTTTTATGGTTGGTTTTGTTATTGATGCTTTGGCAAATCTTGGAACTAATCCAGATAAAATCATAAAATTTGGCTTTACGGCAAAACAAATTGCCTTTTATGGCCCAATTACGGTTGTCATAATTTCATTATTGCGCGGTATTGGCTGGTACACATCAAATGTTGCCACCAATATCGCATCAATGCGTGCAACAACTGATTTGCAAAATGATTTGTTTGCCAAAGTTCTAACCCTTGATTATGCCCGCATAACCCGTGAACAATCGGGCGCGTTTTCCGCGCGTTTTCTAAACGATATCAATGCAATCCGCGAGGCGGTATTAAAAGTCACAAATAGTTTGGTAAAAGAAAGCTTCACCCTAATCTTTATGGTTGGAATGATGCTTTATATGGATTGGCAATTGGCATTGGTAACATTGTTCATCCTGCCCCTTGCCTATTTGCCTGTTGACATGATTGGCCGCAAAATACGCAAATCTGCAAGCCATGCCCAAGAGCAAGCAAGCCATTTATCAGGCGTAATCGAAGAAAGCCTTGGCGGTATCCGCCTTGTAAAAACCTATTCACTTGAAAAAAGTGAGGCGAAACGTGTTGAAAACGCCCTTATTGCGCGTATGAAACTAATGCTTCGAATGATTGAGCAGCGCGGGCGGCTTTTGCCAATTCTTGAAAGCATGGGCGGTATTGCGGTTGCCGCCGTTATCGCCTTTGCCGCATATCGCATCAGCCAAGGGCAAT
>JAPUEP010000277.1 GCA_027492515.1 Hyphomonadaceae bacterium | reverse complement strand
ATTCAAAGGGCGCGAAGCGATGTTTCAAACCCTTCTTGCGGCAATGGTTGTTCCTGCGCAAGTTGGTATGATGCCTTTGTTTTTGCTTTTAAAAACCTTTGGCCTTGTAAATACTTATGCAGGTGCACTTGTACCATGGATTGCAAGCGTTTTTGGGATTTTCATGGTTCGCCAATTTGCCCAATCAATTCCCGATGAAATGCTTGAGGCGGCGCGTATGGACGGGGCAAATGAGTGGCAGATTTTTACAAAATTAATCGTGCCAAATCTAATGCCAGTGATGGTAACGCTTGGCCTATTTACCTTCCTTGGTTCGTGGAATGATTTCATGTGGCCTTTGATAATTATGACCGATAGCGGGTCTTATACTTTGCCCGTGGCATTGGCGGTTTTATCGCGTGAACATGTTCAAGATAGCGAAATGATGATGGCGGGCGCGGTTATTACGGTCTTACCAGTTTTGATTTTATTCATCGCACTTCAAAGATTTTATATGCGTGGCCTGTTGGCTTCAAGCGTTAAGGGGTAATTATGAGAAATAGAATTTCAATCATTGCTTTGGCATTTGCCGCATTTTCACCAATTTTGGCGAATGCACAAACTGCGCCGACTTTGCTTGATAATTTTGACGCTCAAAGTGTTTGGCGCGCCGATGCATCCGATGGCGTAAGTTCTGTTCAAACTTCTGTTGCGGGTAAAAATGGTAATGGTTTGCGCATGGATTATGATTTTCATAATCGTTCGGGCTATGCCTTTATAACCCGAACTTTACCAATTACATTTCCCCAAGATTATGAAGTTTCATTTTATATTCGTGGACAAGGGCCAAAAAACAATCTTGAATTCAAGGTAAAAGATAAATCAGGCGATAATGTATGGTGGAAATTCACCCGCGATTTTGAACCATCAAATGAATGGCAATTGGTAAAGTTTAAAAAACGCCAATTCAGCTTTGCATGGGGCCCCATTGCCGACAAAACCTTAAAACAAACCGAAACAATGGATTTTGTTATTTCAGCAGGCTCGGGCGGGAAGGGTTTTATTGAAATTGATGATTTGAAAATCACACCACTTGCAATCGATAATTCACCGCCACCTAAACCAATTATAATGAAAGATAATAATCAAACTTTGGTTGATTTGGGGAAAAATCGTGAATTTGGTGCTTTAAAATTATCATGGGATAAAACACCATCGGATTATTCGGTGATTGCACTTGATGAAGATGGCAATCAAAAAAATCTGGCAAATGTAAGCCTTGCCAATCAAGACACGCAAATCATAAAGGCAACTGAATCAGAAGCGCGAAAAATAAAAATTACGTCAAAAGACGGCACTCAAAATCTAAAAAATATTGAAATTTTGCCGCTTGAGTATGCCGCAGGATTTAATGAATTTATTCAAAATAACGCCAAAGCCGCCCCAATTGGAACATACCCAAGAAACATGTCGGGCCAAGAAGAATTTTGGACACTTATCGGCACAGATGGCGGGCATGATAGCGCCCTAATAAGCGAAGATGGCGCAATAGAAGTTGCACGCCTTGGCTTTAGAATAGAGCCTTTTGTTTTCGAAAATGGTAAAAGATTTGATTGGTCAAATGTCAAAATAGACCATGAATTAAAAGATAAATACCTGCCTATCCCAAGTGCGATTTGGAAAAATAATAATTGGAAATTGAAAACCACCACTTATGTTTTTGGTAATCGTGAAAATTCGCAAACTTATGGTGAATATCAAATCACCAACACAACAAATAAGCCATTAGAACTTGATTTGATGCTTAATTTACGCCCGTATCAAGTGAATGGGCCTTTACAATTTTTATCAACCAATGGTGGCTATACGCCAATTAATGAAATCTCTTTTGATGATGATAAAGTCAAAATAAATGATAAAATTATCAAACTAACCCAAAAGCCAAATAAAACAATTGCCGCAAATTATTGGCAAGGTGAGATTGCGCAAAATCAAAATATTTCAACCCAAAGCGCAAAGGATGAATATGGTCTTGCCAATGGTGCGGTAATTTATAAGGTTTCTTTAAAACCAAATGAAACCAAAACTTTCGCATTCCTAAGCCCATTAAGCGGTCAAATGCCTCAAGATTTGGATATAAATGCAGAAAAAGCAAAAACTGAAAAATTCTGGCGCGAAAAATTAAACCAAGTTCAAATAGAGGCGAATGGCAAAGGCCAAGAGATTGCCAATGCTATTAAAACCAATCTTGCCTATATTTTGATGATGCGTGATGGGCCAATGCTGCGCCCTGGTTCACGTTCTTATGCGCGCTCATGGATACGCGATGGGGCAATGATTTCAGAGGGGCTTTTGCGCCTTGGTCTTTTCCAAGAAGCCAAAGATTATCTTGCATGGTACACACCATTCCAATTTGATAATGGAAAAATCCCATGCTGCGCCGACTTTAGGGGCTCAGATCCAGTTCCAGAAAATGATTCACATGGCGAATATATTTATCTTGTAAGCCAAATTTATAAATATACGCATGATAAAGCGATTTTGGATAAATATTGGCCAAATGTAACAAAGACAATTGAATATATAAATTCACAAATTGACCTTGAAAAAACTGATAAAAACAAAACACCAGAACGCGCAAATCTTTATGGCCTTATCCCGCCCACAATTTCACATGAGGGCTATATGGATAAAATCGCCTATTCATATTGGGATGATTTTTGGACATTACGCGGTTTTCAAGATGCCGCAGAAATTGCGCTTTTAAGGGGTGATATTGAAACCTTTGAAAAATATGCATCTATGAAAGATGAATTTAAGCAAAATCTTCAAAATTCTATAATCGCAACCCAAAAAAAATATGGAATAAAATATATTGCTGGCGCAGCCGATAGGGGGGATTTTGATGCAACTTCAACAACTATTGCCCTTTTGTTGGGTCTTGAAGATGAGTTTGGCAAAAATCTATTTCAGGCAACATTTGATAAATATTGGGAAAATTTCGTAAAACGCCGTGATATTGATAAAACATGGAAAGATTACACACCTTATGAATGGCGCGTTGTTTCTGCATTCACCCGCCTTGGGCAAGCGCAAAAGGCAGATGCAGCATCGCAATATTTTCTTGATGATAGGATGCCAAAAGAATGGAATGCCTTTGCCGAAGTTGTTGGGCGCGAAAAACGTGAACCGCGTTATATTGGTGATTTACCGCATGGTTGGGTCGCAAGTGATTTTATACGTTCAAGCCTTGATAGGTTCTTTTATGAAAAAAGTGGTTTTGAAGTAATTCTTGGTGGCGGAATTGATAAAAATTGGCTTGCTGGAAATGGAATATCAATCAAAGGTCTTTTGACCACTGAAGGAAAAATCACCTTTAATATGCATTATATTAAAGGTGTGTTGAATGTTAATGTAAAAGGTGGGGATAGGTTTGATTATAATATTCCTGCGCATTTAATTACAAAAAATGTTTTAATTTTTAATGGCAAAAAAATTAAAACCAATGGTGGTGACTTTGTTCAATATCCGCCTGTTGAAATGAAGTAGTCAGGGTAAAAAATGGCAAAACTTGAACTTAAAAATATCAAAAAATCCTTTGGCGATGCGCATATTCTTAAGGGTATTGACCTTGAGATTAATGATGGTGAATTCGTGGTTTTTGTTGGGCCGTCTGGTTGTGGAAAATCAACACTTTTACGCCTTATCGCAGGGCTTGAAGTGCCAACAGGTGGTGATATTTTTATTGATGATAAAAATGTAACCGATAAAGAGCCGATTGATCGCCAAATTGCAATGGTGTTTCAATCCTATGCGCTTTATCCGCATTTGAATGTTTATGATAATATGGCCTTTGCCCTTAAACTTGCCAAAGTTTCCAGCGATGAAATTGATATAAAAGTAAAAGAAGCGGCAAAAATCCTTAATATCGAACATTTATTAGAAAGAAAGCCCAAGGATTTATCGGGCGGTCAACGCCAAAGGGTGGCAATTGGGCGCGCCATTGTTCGCAATCCAAAAATATTCTTGTTTGATGAGCCTTTGTCAAACCTTGATGCCGCATTGCGTAATAAAATGCGTTATGAATTTGCGCGCATTGGGGAACAATTGGCAAATACCATAATCTATGTAACCCATGACCAAGTTGAGGCCATGACATTGGCGGACAAAATTGTGGTTCTAAACGGCGGCATAATTTCGCAAGCAGGCAGCCCAATGGAATTATATAATAATCCACAAAACCGCTTTGTGGCCGAATTTATCGGCAATCCCAAAATGAATTTTTTGGATGCTTATATTGAAAATAATAAGCAAATAAAATTAGCCGAAGGGCAATTATTACCAATCGCAAACAATGGTAAGGTTGGTGATAAAATTGAAATTGGCATTCGCCCTGAAAACATAATTATTGATGATAAATCATTAATTCGGGCGCATGTTAAATTTGTCGAAAAACATGGCGGCGTTGTTTTTGCCTATGCCGAAAGTGCAAATTCAAAAGAGACAATAAATATTCAATTATCGCACGACGCACAAATCGAGGCAGGCAAAGAAATTGGCTTTAGGTTTGAGGCGAAAAATTGTTATTTATTTGATGAAAATGGTGCAAGGATTTAGAATAAAAACCACATTATCGTTATTATTGCGGCCCAAAAAACCAATGACATACAAACCGCAAAAACAATAACGCGCCTGTAAGACCATTTTTTTGAAGAATTGCCCTTAAAGCTAATTTTTGAAGTTTTGGTTTCAATATTCGTAATTGCCATAAAAAAAGCATGACCAAAAACTTTTACTAAATGCTTAAAAATATATGTGCAAACCACTAGTATATT
>JAPUEP010000276.1 GCA_027492515.1 Hyphomonadaceae bacterium | reverse complement strand
AAATGAAGGCCGAGTTGCTTACCACCGCTACGCTGGGAAGCCTTTATAATCATGTAAAATCCTTAAGGTCTAAAGCCTCAATCAACATTTTGCGCATACGCGCAACGTCTTTTGCGGCATCCATTAATGCCCGTTCGGTTTCAATATTTACGGGAAGGCTTCCCGTATTGGCAGCCTTTGCTAGTTGGTTGATATTATTCGCAATGTGAGATTTACCCAACAATGCCAAAACTTGCGCTAAAGCAGTGTGATCCTTTACAGGCTTTTTGCTTCGACGTTTGGGCGCAGGACGAGCGTCATCAAACAGTCGTGATTTCACATAGGAAGCCAATGACATATCGCCAGCTTCTTCTAAAAGCTTTGCCTTTTCTTCAAATGTGAACCTCAATGAAAATGGGGGCGGGTTTGAAATACCGTTTTGCATATCAAACCGCCTTTTTTCTGACTGCTAAACCAGTCTTATTCCAAATGCGACGGCGCGTCTTTTTGGGCGGATTATCGTTAAGGACTTCCTTATTAAGCCCTCCTAATATATTATTCCAATCGGTGAAAACATCGAAGATTCGGTTCAATGAATCTCCTTTTATGTCCACCATTTTTTTATCAGATTCGCACCCTCGCGGCTTTGCCGCTCACTCGCAAATCTGGCTTGACATGCGAAAAATTTACAAAAAGCGTGGTTTTTGTAAATTTTCCACTTTTTTGCCTTTGTATGCTTTTTGGCTTTTCTTCTAGAAGCCTAGCCAGCTTTTTTTGGTGTCGGTTTCATCGTCTAATTGACCTAATGCATCGGCACCGGGTTCGTGTGGGGCGACAATTTCATTTGGTGCGGATGCTGGTACTGGTGCATCGGGTGATTTTACCAATTTGGCGGCATTATATTTTTCAAGGCGTGGGTGAATTAATGCGCCACTTTCGCCATATGCCTCAACCAATGCGGCCCAATCTTCATTGCGATAGTCAAATGCATTGCCTTCAGGGTCTAAATCAGACCAATCGGCTTCACGCGGGGCAACCGCGGCCTTATGCATATAATCATCATAAAGCGCATTATCATTTTTAAGTAATGCAGCTTGGGCGCAAAGCGCCAAAATTCGCGATGTTGGCTTTTCTTTTAATAGGCCAGACAAAATCGAATCCGCCAATGCGCTTTCATTATTTGCAATCGCATCTTCGGCCTGAATAATACGGCTTTCACGGTGTTCAGGGCGCAGCTTTACCAAACCTTCGGCCCATTTAAGAACGTCTTTTTTGCTTTTGCCTTCTTTTAGGTCTTTATATGCCAAAGCAAGCGCAGGATGCGGTTCAGCCGACCATGCGGCCTCTATCGCTTGCGCCGCCTGCCAATCTTTGCCCGCTAATTTATTAAGGCGCGCCGCCATAATTGCGGCGGGGGCAAATGATGGCGCAAGTTTAAGTGCGCGCGCCGCATTATCAAGCGCCGAATTATAATCACCTGCTTTTTCAAGGCGGTGCGCATTAGCCGCCAAAACAACGGCGCGGCGTCTTTGGGCGGTTTTCTTACCAATAAGGCCACGCTTTTCGGCCTCATCAAGTGTGGTAATCGCCCCTTCCCAATCGCTATTATTGATTTTTTCTTTGAAAATTGTTTCAAGCGGCCATATTGATTTTTTGGCAACATTAAGCGCATTATTTGCGTGTGAAATTGCAGCGGCAAAATTACCCTTCTTGCTTGAAAGCTCACTAAGGCCTTTAAGTGCAGCAGATTGATAACCCGCAGTTTCAGTTAATTCACCATAGATTTTTTCAGCAGTGCCATAATCATCCGCCATCAATGAAGCGCGCGCATAAATTAATTTATTGGCGGCATCACTTGGCGATATTGAATATAATTTTTGGGCAAGTTTGCGCGCATCACTATAATCACCTGCATCGTGCGATGCCAAAACCTGACCGATTAATTCAAGTGATTTTTTGCGATTAGCCTCAATTTGGGCGCGCTTAACTTTGGCAGGAAGTGAAATCATCCATGCAATCAAACCCCAAATAAGGGCAAGCAATATCGCACTTCCAAGCAGGATTAAGGCCGCAATTACAGGCTTAACACTTATATCAATTGCACCGCCAGTATAGGCAATTTCACCCTTTTGCATTGCAAGCCAACCAAAGCCCGCAATAATTGCCAAAACCAAAATAATTAAAAATAACAGTCTTAAAATTTTCATCTGCCATTCCCCATTATTTGATTATTAGGCTGTGCATTAGTTTGTGTGTTTATTGTTGGGTTATTTTGGTTTGCAGATGGCGCCAATTGTGCTGCTGGCGGCGTTACATTAAGGCTTGGTGCATTAAGGCCACGCTCAATTGCGCCGCGAAGTGCCGCAATCTTTGTATCCAAATCAAGACGATTTTTAGCGCCCGCAATCCAATGGGTTAATTCAGGTGATTTTTGCGCCATAGTGTCAATTTCGGTAATTGCCCCCTGAAGGTCACCGCCAATTAACTTAAGTTTTGCGCGTTCATAAACTGCACTTGGCGCATTTGGATCAGGTGCAGTTTCTTTGACCTTAACTTTCACCATGTTAGAGAATAATGATTTTAGCCAACCAAAAAAGCCGCCTTCTTTCTTCTCTTCTTTTTTAGGGTCAATTATATTTGCGCCAAGATTTTCAAACTCTTTTTCCAATAAAGCGCGGGTTGGCGCACCATTTACCGCAAGCCCCTCTAAAGCGCCAACTTCTGGAACATTTGGTAATGCAGCCTTTACCGCCGAATATTCAGGCATAAACCCGCCGGAGCGATTTGTCGCTTCTGCCAAAGACATAACGGCAAAAGTGATTGCAGGACTTGGGGTTTGGGCAACACGCGCATTTAAAGCATCAAAATTTACTTTTAATGTTGCAATTTCAGCCTGCAAACCCGCAATAATTGCCCCGCCCGTTCCAGTTGGGTCAAGTGCGGCAAGCCTTGTTTCAATTGCGGTCAAGCGCCCAGAAAGACCATCAATTTGCGCCTTAAGTGGGTCAAGATTAGCTTGCTGAACTGGTGCGGGATTATTTGGCTGTGCGCCATTAATTGTATTTGTTGGGTTATTATTTGTTGCAGGATTTTGCCCAATTGTTTCAGCCTGATTATTTGGTGCTTTTTTCACTTCTTCTTGTAATATTTTTAAATCGGCACGAAGGGCAACAACTTGCGCACCCAAATCATTAGCGCCAACATCTGAATTCGCAGGCTTTGGAAGAAATTGTGATATTTTAAGGCTTTGGGCAATATCGGGCCTTGCATTAATTAAAAGGCTTAAATAAGCACCGCCAACCATTGCCGTTCCCGACATTAAAAATGCCGTAAAAAACCCAATACCACCGCGCTTTTTTATTATTTGCGGCGCATTAGATTGCGGGTTTGATGCTGGCGCAGGTTTTGAAACAGTTTCTTGCAATTTTGGTTCTTGCAATTTTGTATCTGCGGCGGGTTGGGTGTTTTGGTTTTCTTCGGTCATAAATTAATTTTACTAATTATTTGCCCTAATTAAAACCCCGCAAATTAGTAAATATCATTCAATTGTGCCATCTTCGTTTGGAATTTTAGTGGCAAACTTATCATATTCAACGCAAGGTGAGGTTTTTGAGCGTCCATCCGCCCCCCAACGCCGATAAGACCTGCTATCAATATGAAACCTTGTGTAAGAATAAAAGCCAAGACCGATTTGATATTTTTCACCCCATTTTGCATGCAAAAGGCACATGTCATGAATTAATTGTTCACGTGTGATTTGGGTTTTCGGTATCATATCAAGCGCAAAATATTGCGAATGCGCGCTATTTTTTGCGCCCCCCGCACATTCATTTAATTCAGGGTTGCGATAAGATGATACAGCCTCAAGATTTCCAATTGTTGGCTTTATTTTTTCTTTTATGAATTTTAAAGTTTCAACAATGTTAGGCCATAATTGTGGTGGGGGCACTTCAAAACCGCTTTGGTTACATTCTTTTGCCATTGAGGCGGTGCGCAAAATCTCAAAAGTTGGAAAAACTCCATACACTTTATGTCTTAAAAGGTATTTTTCGAAATTATGAACTGCCTGCACATTTGTGCTTTGAGAATATTTCCAGTTTTCGAAAGCCTCATCGCTAAAATATGAATCGATTGTTTGGGCGCGCGTTGTAAAATCTGCGGCAAAGCAAGATGCAATGGCAAAAATGAAAATAATGGCGCGAAACAATTTCATAAAATCATAATAACATTAGAATTTGAGATTTGTAACGCCTGAAAGTGAAAATAGATATTTTATACGCAAACAAAAAAGCACCCAAAAGTTTGAGTGCTTTTAAAATCATAGAGAAAGATAATTTTGGCTTATTTTTTGAAAATGCCGCCAAATTTATCTTTAAAGCGTGATACACGACCACCACGGTCCATAAGTTGGGTGTTGCCACCTGTCCAAGCTGGATGTGATTTAGGGTCGATATCAAGGTTTAAAACTTTACCTTCGCCGCCAATAGTAGAGCGGGTTTTAAAAACAGTACCGTCAGTCATAGTAACAGTAATAAAATCGTAATTAGGGTGCGTATCGGCTTTCATGATAATTCCATATAGCGGGGCAAGCCCCAAAAAATTCAAGTTGGCGCGCTTACCATTTACGCCAACAATTGTCCATAGCTTTGGTGCTTTTAGTTTTTGGCAATTTGCAAAAATATGTATAGATGAGCAAGTTGAAGGACACCTAAAATGACATTTGGCAAAAAAATTGGCCTTATAATTCTTATTATATTTGCTTCCCTTAGCTTTCTATTTTTCCGCGCTATGGTTCGCTTTGGCGAATTTACAACTTTGACATCGCGCTTTGATGGAAAATGTGAAA
>JAPUEP010000275.1 GCA_027492515.1 Hyphomonadaceae bacterium | reverse complement strand
CGTAAAATTTGTAATAGGATAAAAGGCCAATCATGCAATATTTATGCGACCAAACATCCCAATCTGCATCAGGATAAAGGCCAAAGCGTTTTTCCTTTACATATGTTCCAAGATATCCATCTTTTTCTTGCGCTGCAATTAAACCCGCAACAATTGTTTTGAGTTTTGCAATTAGTTTTTCATCATTATTATTGGCGCTTGTAAGGGTTGCTGCATGGATCCATTTTCCAACATGCTCCCCAATCCAAGGGTGAACACCGGGTTTGGTTTTAAAACCTGCCAATAATTCGTTTGAATCAATATTCAAAAGGCGGTTTTGGGCATTAAGATTAAAGCGATTACCAAGCCAACCCGACATTTCAATTTCAAATGGTGCAACAAATTGCGCTTTATTTTCGATTTTATTTTTAATTAAGTAAGGTATTGTTTTGCTTATTTTTGGCGTCGCTGCAATTGATATATTTGGAATAAGATATGCTGCGCCAACACCTGCTAATAGATTGCGTCTATTGATTTTAAAAATATTTTCCATGACCTTTAACCTTACTTTTTCGTAATGAATTACACGGAATGCAGGTTTTGGCAAATCACAAGTTTTTACGCACTGTAATAAATAAATGAATAAAGGGGGTTGGAAAATTTTAGATTGTCATTAGTGTCGATTTAGAGAGTTTTAAAAAATAATAGGGGCAATTATGAATAAGAATTTTGCGGTTTTAATTGGCGGCGCCATGTTGCTTGGGATTATTATTGGCCTTGGCCTCAATTATACACAAGATGCCGCATTGATTAAGCAATGGTCAAATATATTTGGTCTTTTGCCTAAAATCTTCATCATGCTGATTAAAATGATTATCGCGCCATTGGTTCTTTTCACCCTTATTGCAGGAATTGGCCATATGGAGGATGCCGCCGAAGTTGGGCGGGTTGGGATTAAGGCGCTTGCATGGTTTATTGCCGCATCTGTAATTTCGCTTACACTTGGGATGATTATTGTTGATTGGCTAAAACCAGGCGTTGGAATGAATTTACAACTTGTTGCTGGCGAAGTTGCAAAAGCCCCATCAACTGATGGTTTCACATTTGAAAAATTCATCGAACACGTAATTCCAACCTCTATCATCAAAGCAATGGCAGAGAATGAGATTTTACAAATCGTTGTATTTTCTGTTTTTGTTGGAACTGCGATTGCAGCTTTGGAAAAAAAATCACCAAAAGTTATGGAACTTGCCGAAGAAGCCGCAAGCATTATGCTTAAAGTTACTGAAATCGTTATGAAGTTTGCGCCATTCGCAATCTTTGGTTCATTGGCAAAAGTTGTTGCAATGCAAGGGCCTGATATTCTTAAAAGATATGCGATTTTCATGGGTGAATTCTATGGCGCGCTTGTTTTACTTTGGGTGATTTTATTGCTTGCGGGCTTTGTATTCTTGGGCCGCGATATGATTGGCAAACTTATCAAAGTTATCACTGAACCATTGCTTTTGGCGTTTTCAACAGCTTCATCAGAAGCGGCATATCCAAAATTATTGGCAGGTCTTCCAACAATTGGGGTTTCACGCAAAATCACATCATTTGTTTTGCCACTTGGTTATTCTTTTAACCTTGATGGTTCGATGATGTATTGCACATTCGCAACCCTTTTCATCGCCCAAGCGCATGGCGTTGATTTCACTATGACGCAAAAAATTATGATGCTATTTTTGCTTTTGATTACTTCAAAAGGTATTGCGGGCGTGCCGCGTGCAAGCCTTGTAGTTATTATGGCAACTTTGGCTTATTTTGGGTTGCCAACTGAATGGATTATCGTTGTTCTTGGCGTTGACCAATTATTAGACATGGGCCGCAGCGCCACCAATGTTGTCGGCAACAGCGTCGCCGCCGCAGTAATCGCCAAATTCGAAGGGCAGTTGGAGGAGCAACCAAATCAAAATACTTAAAAATAGTATTTAGGTTTATTATGCCAAATAACCCAACCCGCCTAATACTTCTTGATATTGCAACCAAAGCAATTCCAAAATTCTTTGCGATTTTGATGTTTTGCCTTGGAATGTGGTTTTTATATTCTTTGCATAAGCCGATTAATGCACCTGATGTAAAAATCATTCGTGATATTTTACCACTTTCAATGGTTGAGGCTTCGCATATTGGTGCAATCATTGTTGCAACCTTGATGCTATTAATAGCACGCGGCCTGTGGGAGCGGATTGATGCGGCTTATTATATCGCGCTTAGTCTGTTTGTTATTGGCGGCCTTCTGGCTTTGGCGCGTGCGCTTGATGTGTTTGCGGCGGGTATTTTATTGGGTTGTGCAGGGTTAATATTGCCGTGCAAATCGGCCTTTGTCCGTAAGTCAAAATTGATGGAATTAAGCTTTTCACCAATTTGGATTATCATAACCCTAAGTGCAATCGGCCTTGCAATTTGGGCAAGTTCAGAGGCTTATGTTCGAATTCCACTTACCAAGGAAATATTGGAAAAATTTGCTTATGATGAATCGACGCCGCGCTTTGTGCGCGGTTTACCGTCAATTGCGGTAACATTGATTGCAATTGGCCTTTGGCGGATTTTGGGAATTGCCAAATCACGCCCCGATCTTCCCGATGATGAAGAAATTCAAAAGCTTGCCGATATTATGCAAAATGCCGATGATGGTCAAAACTGGCTTGCGCTTATGGGGGATAAATATATTTTTTGGCACCCAAACCAAGAAGCATTTCTGGCTTATGGCATTTCGGGGCGCAATTATATTGTTATGGGCGAACCATTTGGCGATGAAAAAGCCATTGAAGAAACCTGCTTTGCATTCAAAGAATTTGTGGCAATAAATCGCGGTAAATTGGGCTTTTATAGCGTTTCAGTAAGCAAACTTCCGCTTATGATTGATTTAGGTTTAAGCCTTTTTAAAATTGGCGAAGAAGCACTCATAGGCCTTCAAGAATTTACACTTGCGGGAAAAAAGAATTATGGGTTTCGGGCAACTTTAAAAAAGTTTGATGAAATGGGCGCAAGTTTTTGTGTTTTAAATAGTGATGAAACTGCGCAAAATATACAATCATTACGCACAATTTCCGATGATTGGCTTGAAAATAAAGGTCATAAAGAACGCGGGTTTTCACTTGGAAATTTTTGCGGTGATTATATAAAAAAATTCCCAATTGCTGTTGTGAAAATCAATGATGAAATTATTGCTTTTGCAAATTTATTATCATCGGAAAATCCAAAAACGCTTGGTATTGATTTGATGCGCTATGGCAAAAATGCCCCGCCGCAAACAATGGAATATTTGTTTCTTAAACTAATTGAATATGCCCGCGAAAATGAATTTGAATATTTTTCCATGGGTCTTGCACCACTTTCAGGTTTGGAGCCAACAAAGATTGCGCCAGCATGGGCAAAAATTGGGAATTTGATTTATCATTTGGGCGCCGAATTTTATAATTTTCAAGGCCTTCGGGCATATAAACAAAAATTTCACCCCAAATGGTCGCCGCGCTATGTTGCCATCGAAGGTCGTGATACAAGTCTTTTAAGCGCTTTATTGGCGGTGGTTAATTTGGGGGCGAAAAGTAAAAATAATGAAGCTTGAATTCTTAAATCATAAAATTCCCCCACCTGTTATTTTGCTTATATCAGGGATTGCAATATGGCTTTTGAAGAATATCGCGCCATTACCAATCCCATATTCAATACGGGCGATATTGGGCACTTTATTCATTGTTTTTGGCTTTGGCCTTGATTTGGTTGGGCTTTTGGAATTTCGAAAATTTCAAACTACAATGAACCCACTAAAGCCCGAGAATGCAAGCAAGATTGTACAAACTGGCATATATTCCAAAACCCGCAACCCAATGTATTTAGGCATGGTTTTTGTTTTGATTGGCTGGTCAATCATAAGCAAGGCATCATTTGGTATTTTGATAATCCCAATGTTCATAAAATATATCGAAACCTTTCAAATCAAGCCAGAAGAAGAAATACTTTCTTCACAATTTGGCGCCGAATATGATAATTATCGTACAAAAGTTGCGCGATGGATATAGGGGCAAAAAATGGCAAATTTACATGGCGGCTGTGATTGCAAAAAAATTCGTTACGAGCTTTTGGCGCGCCCGATGTTTGTCAATTGTTGTAATTGCACATGGTGCCAACGTGAAACAGGGTCGGCATTCGTGATTAATGGCGTTATCGAAAGCGATAATATCAAACATCATGGTCAAATCCCTGAAACTAAAATCATCCCAACCAATAGCGGGAAGGGGCAGACACTTCATTTTTGCCCTGATTGTAAAGTTACCCTCTATTCAAATTATAATGGCGCAAGCCCGTTTTTAAGCTTTGTTCGCATCGGCACATTGGACAATCCCGATGAATGCCCACCAAATGCGATAATCTATACAAACACCAAACAAAAATGGGTCTGCTACCCCGATAATATCCCACAATTCGAAGAATATTACGACATGAAATCACTAAATTACGCCGAAACCTGGGCAAGACGCAGAGCACTAAAACCAAAAATTGATGAGTGGCGCTCAAAACAGGGTTAATTTACCCAATATATTTTGAAAAATTTGATTTTACTTTGATAAGGCAGGTTTCCCAATTCGTGTCATATTAATCATTTGTTTTATAATAATATTTTTTACCACCTTTCATTTTTTTTGAAATAAACATTCATCTAAAAGCCCTTTAATTTCACGCAAAATGCTATCATTTGCTATCATTGACAAAGCATGCGCATTTCAAATTTCATAAACCAAGCATAGCATATTGCAAACTATGTTGGATAAGGCAAATTTTGTTGATACTTATTTGCAAATAAGCACATGTTTTAATCG
>JAPUEP010000274.1 GCA_027492515.1 Hyphomonadaceae bacterium | reverse complement strand
TTAAACTATACACCGTTATTGTGATGAAAAAGGGCACGCAAAATGCCCCAATTTTAATGTCGCGCACGCCATATAATGCCAAACGCTCAACTGCGCGCAATGTAAGCCAAAAAATCGAAGAAATCTTGCCTGTTATGGATGCGGAGTTTGTTGATGACGGCTATATTCGTGTTTATCAGGATATACGCGGGCGCAATAATTCAGAGGGTGAATTCATAATGAATCGCCCAATCATTGGCGAATTGAATAAAACCAATGTCGATGAATCAACTGATGCTTATGATACAATCGACTGGCTTGTAAAAAATGTTAAAGAATCAAATGGCCGTGTTGGTATTACGGGTTCAAGCTATGTTGGTTTCACCGCACTCGTTGCAACAATCAACCCACATCCTGCATTGCGCGCAAGTGTTCCGCAAAGCCCGATGGTTGACGGCTGGATTGGGGATGATTGGTTTCATAATGGCGCATTTCGCCAACCTAATTTTGATTATATAACTTCAATGACCACTGATAAGGGCGATAATGATGATGTGCCTTATGGCAATGGCGATGATTATTTGAAATATTTATCTGCTGGCTCTGCGGGTGATTTTGCGAAAAAATGGGGTGTTGATAAATATCCATTTGCGCAAAAACTTATGCAGAACCCATCTTATTCTGATTTTTGGTCGAAACAGGCGGTTGATAAATGGCTTGTAAATACACCGCTAAAAGTTCCGACCATGCTTGTAGTTGGGCAATGGGATCAAGAAGATTCTTATGGCGCACCCGCCGCATACAAGGTTTTAGAGGCCAAAGATAAAAATAATGATATGGTATCATTGGTAATTGGCCCATGGCGCCATTCACAGGTTAATTATGATGGCTCAAGCCTTGGTGCGCTAAAATGGGCGGGGGACACTGCCAAAGAATTTCGCGTTAAATATATGAAGCCATTTTTGGATCATTATTTAAAAGATTCGCCAAACCCAAATACGCCGCCCGTTCTAACATTTGATAGTGGTAAAAATCATTGGAATATTTCACAAAGCTGGACAGGTGGAACACCAACGCCAATATATTTCAATGAAAACAACACACTTTCATTCAAAGCCCCTATGAAATCTGGTTCTGAAACTTATATTTCAGACCCTAAAAAACCAATTCCTTATGTTGCGCGCCCAATTCACGGGCGTGATGCAAATGTTTGGAAGCCTTGGCTTGTAAGCGATCAACGTGCGGTGGCAAGTCGAACCGATGTTGCAGTTTTTGAAACCCCTGAACTTGATAAAGACATTCATATTCAAGGTGCGCCAATGGTGAATTTATTTGCTTCAACTTCGGGAACAGACGGCGATTATGTTGTAAAACTAATTGATGTTTACCCTGATGAAGATACTTATTCACCTGATATGGCGGGTTATCAGCTTGCGGTGGGGCTTGAAATCTTCCGTGGGCGCTATGTTGACGGTTTTGATAAGCCGCGCGCTTTAAAAGCGGGGCAGGTTGAGAATTTCAAATTTGGCCTTCCAAATGTTGATCACACTTTCAAAAAAGGCCATAAAATAATGGTTCAAGTGCAATCAACTTTATTCCCACTGTATGACAGAAACCCGCAAAAATTCGTGCCAAACATCTTTTATGCAAAGCCTGAAGACTATCAAAAGGCAGAGATAAAAGTTCAATTTGGTGGCAATGCAAATTCTTCGGTGATTTTGCCAGTGGTGAAATAAAAATATTTTACTCTTGATTTCTTAACTAATGTTACTTTATAACATAGCAATGGAATGTCATCACGAGCATAATGAAATTTTACCGAAAGAGCCGCATATTTTTGATAAAATTGCGGTGATAATTTCGGCAATTTGCCTTGCGCATTGCCTTATTATTCCCATTATTATCATTGCTTTACCGTTTTTGGGCTTTTTGGCGCATGATGGATGGGTTCATGCCAGCCTTATTTTTATGGCTGCCCCAACCAGTGCCTTTGCGCTTTGGCGCAATGGTGGTTGGCGTGATCCATTGAATTTGACGCTTGCAATAATTGGAATTTTGCTTCTTGGCGTTGGCGCTTTTGCAACGCATTTAAGCTATTGGGAAACGCCCTTGAGTGTTTGTGGTGCCTTACTTGTGGGTTATGTGCATTTACGTAATTTACACCTCCATACCGGCGGGTTGTCACATTAATTTAACTTGTGAAGCCCTGTAAATTGTAATAGAAGTCCGTGCATAAACGGAGGTTTACAATGGGTATTTTTAGCAAAATTAAAGACGCAATTTTCGGTCACAAAGCACAGGCTGCACCTGCGCCAGCACCAGTTCAAGCTGCGCCAGAAGCTGCACCTGCACCTGCTGCACCAGTAGAAGTAAAACCAACGGCAATTGATGCGGTTGATGTTGCTGTTATTCTTGACAATATGGTTGATGTTAAGGGCGTTCCATCAAATTGGCGCACTTCTATTGTTGATTTGATGAAATTGCTTGATATCGATTCATCACTTGGACACCGCAAAGAATTAGCGACTGAATTGGGCTATACAGGCGACCAAGATGATAGTGCGACAATGAATATCTGGCTTCATAAAGAAGTTATGAAACAATTGGCGGCAAATGGCGGTATTGTCCCTGCTGGCCTTGCGGACTAATTATTCAAATACAATAAGTTTTGAAAAGCCCCCATTTTTGGGGGCTTTATTCTTCTAGCCATGCCAGATAATCAACTGAAATTGCGCTTATTGGGGTGGCGATAATTTCAGGCACTTCATATTTATGGTTTTCTTTGATTATTTTGGCAATTTCGCCAAAAGATGTTTCGCTTGCTTTCACGCTAAGTGAAAACTCATTTTCGTGGCAAAATTTACCATCCCATGTGTAAAGGCTTTCAATCTTGGCAATATGTGCGCATTTGCAAAGGCCAGATTCAACCAAAAGACGCGCCATTTTTGTGGCTTCTTCGTGTGTTTCATGGGTTGTTCTTATTAAAATATAGCCACTCATAATATTGCACCAAAATATATTAAAATAAGCCACTAAATTATATTGAAATCATTTATAAAAGAAAAATTTTCTTTCATTAAGTGTGTATCTAAGATTTTTACCTAAATAGTGCGATTGAAACAGACCCAATTGGGTGCGATATGCCACATTTAGAAAATATAAAAAGTGTGGCCAAACTTTATGAGTAAGAAAATAAAATTCCCCGCAATATTAATCGCCCATGATTTAAAATCAGGGCAGGTTATTTATTGGTCGGGAAATGAATGGGAAGATAATTTTCACGGCGCTAAAATCGCAAATGATGATGAAAGCGCAAATGAATTAGAAGAAATTGCCCAAAAATTTATCAATATAAATCAAGTTGTTGATGCAGAATTAGTGTCGGTGAACATAATTGATAATAAGATAATTCCCGAACATTTTCGCGTTAAAATCAAGGTTTCAGGCCCAACAATAAAATATGGGGCAATATAATGTATCGTTATGATGAATTTGACCATGAATTTGTAAGCGCGCGTGTAAAACAATTCAAAGAACAAATTGAACGCCGCCTAAGTGGCGCTTTATCCGAAGAAGAATTTCGCCCAATTCGTTTAAGAAATGGCCTTTATCTTCAATTGCATGCTTATATGCTTAGGGTTGCCATTCCTTATGGCATGTTAAATTCAAAACAATTGCGGGTTTTGGCTGATATTGGCGATAAATATGACAAAGGCTATGGTCATTTCACCACCCGCCAAAATATCCAATATAATTGGATTAAACTTAACCAAGTTGCAGACATTCTTGCGGATTTAGCAAAAGTTGAAATGCATGCAATTCAAACTTCTGGCAATTGTATTCGTAATGTAACATCTGATCATTTGGCTGGCGTTGCTAAAGATGAAATCATCGACCCGCGCCCAATTGGTGAAACTATTCGTCAATGGTCGTCAAACCACCCTGAATTTTCCTATTTAGGCCGCAAATTCAAAATCGCCGTCACAGGAAGCAAGATTGACCGCGCCGCAATTCGTTCAAATGATGTGGGTATCGAATTAGTGGAGCAGGGCGGCAAAATTGGTGCACGCGTATTCGCAGGTGGTGGTCTTGGGCGCACGCCAATCATTGGCAAAGAAATCAAACCTTTCATCGCACTAGAAGAATTATTATCATATCTTGATGCGGTTTTGCGCGTGTTCAACCTAATTGGACGCCGTGATAATAAATATAAAGCGCGTATAAAAATCTTGGTTGAAGAAACCGGGCTTGAAGAATTTATCAACCTTGTTGAAGAAGAATATGCCCAAAATAATGGCACGCAAATCAACGTCCCCAAAGAAGAAATCGCGCGTATTGAGGCCTATTTCCAAAGCCCTCAATTACCTCATAAAGATTATGCGCAATTGGAAAATCAATTGCAAAATCAAGAGTTTGCGGCCTTTGTTAAAAACAACACTTTCGCCCATAAAAATGATGATTATGTAGCTTTAATGGTTTCATTAAAACCAATTGGCGGCATTCCAGGGGATGCAACAGGTGTGCAAATGCGTGCCATCGCCGATATTGCCGATGAATATTCCTTTGGCGAAATTCGCATTTCACACACGCAAAATATCGTTCTTCCAAATATTGCCAAAGCGGATTTATTTGATGTCTGGCAAAGACTTGGTGAACATAATCTTGCAACCGCAAATATTGGTCTAATTTCTGATATTATTGCCTGCCCAGGTTTGGATTATTGCGCATTGGCAACCGCGCGCGCAATTCCAATCGCGCAAGAGATTTCAAAGAAATTTGAACAACAAAATCTTCAGGATGAAATTGGTCAATTGGGCATTAAAATTTCGGGCTGTATCAATGCCTGTGGTCATCATCATATTGGT
>JAPUEP010000273.1 GCA_027492515.1 Hyphomonadaceae bacterium | reverse complement strand
GTGTTTTACGCGTAGAAGGTAAGGTTTGTGACGTAATTTTAAATGCGCAAAATGGAAATATAGAAGCCATTAAACTTGAAAATGGAAGCCAAATTGAAGGGCAGTTTTTTATTGATTGTTCTGGTTTTAAGGGCCTTTTGATAGAAGGTGCATTAAAAACTGGTTTTGAAGATTTTTCAGAATGGCTTCCAGTAAATCGTGCAATTGCTGTTCCTTGTGAAAGCGTTCGACCAATTATACCTTATACACGCTCAAGTGCACAAAAAGCTGGTTGGCAATGGCGTATTCCATTGCAGCACCGAACCGGTAATGGTCATGTATATTGTTCTGATTATATGAGTGATGATGAAGCAAATGATATTCTACTTAAAAATTTAGATGGTAAACCATTAGCTGACCCTAGAATGATAAAATTCACGACTGGTCGACGTAAAAAGTTTTGGAATAAAAATTGTATTGCTATTGGTCTATCATCAGGATTCTTGGAACCTTTAGAATCGACTGCAATTCATTTAATTCAATCTGCCATTGTTAAATTAATAAATTTGTTCCCACATAGTGGTGAGAACCATCATTTGCGAAATGAATATAATTATTACATGACAAGTGAATTTGATTATATTCGTGACTTTATAGTTTTGCATTATCATGCAAATGAACGGAATGGCGAAAAATTTTGGGATGACATGCGCAATAAACCGATACAAGATAGTTTAAAGCATAGAATCGAACTTTTCCGTGAGGCGGGAATTATAAATGAAAAAGAAAACGATATATTCAAAGTTACAAGTTGGCTTCAGGTGATGGTGGGGCAGGGCATAATGCCAAGATCTGCACACCCATTTGTTAATACGATTAACCCTAAAGATATTGAAAACTATATGTCCAATCTTAAAAGTATTATGGATAGTGCAGTTGAGAATATGCCAAGCCATGGTGCTTTTATCGCCCGTAGTTTTGCTGCAAAGCCACTAGATTAATTATTAATGTTAATAAAATGATAGAGCTTAACCCAGATTTAAAAATAAGTTTTTCGCGTATTGGAAACGAAGAACAGCCATTATTAATTATTGATGATTTGGTATTAAACCCCGATGAATTAGTTGAAAGTGCCGTGAAAGCGCAATGGGTAAAACCCAAAGAAACATATTATCCAGGGCTGAATGCAAAACTGCCCCCTGAATACAATCAAAAAATAATAGAGGGGTTAAGGGAGCCGTTTTTGCGTGCCTTTAACATTCCCAAACAACAAAAATTACTGGTTAATGGCTTTTGGGGATTAACAACTTTGCCGTTAGAGGAATTTAGCCCATGGCAGAAAATTCCACATTATGACAGGGCAGAATTTAATCATATTGCTATGGTTCATTATATGAATAAAAACCAAACAGGTGGCACAGGTTTTTTTAGACATATACCAACTGGCTATGAATCAATTAGCCCTAATCGTGTTGAAGAATACCGTGATTATGTAACTAAATGGCTTGAAAATGAAGGCGCAAACAATTTAAAAAATTATGCTGGTTTTGAAACACCTGATTATGAATTATTTCATAGTGTTCCATTCAAATATAATCGCGTTGCAATCTACCCGTCATATGTTCTCCATTGCGCATTATATGAAAAATCAAACCAAGATGATAATCCGCGAACAGGAAGGCTTACAGCCAATAATTTTATTGTTTCAGCCCTATAATTATTCTGTAGATAAACATTTATAGTTTGATAAAGTTATAAATATGATAAATTTTGCAAATTTTTACAAAAAAATTAAACTAGAAAAAAAACATTAATAGCCGATATAAATAACAATATATTGCATTATATGGAATTTAATGATGACACTTTTTCATGTTTTTGCAAATTATTTATAGACAACATAAGTTTTTTAATGCAAAGTATTTCCATAAAATAATAACCTTGCAAACAAGGTGAGGGAGAAAACTTTTATCGCCATTTGGTGACAAATAAACTCGCTTCCTTGTTTCTTTTCTGCATCCTCTGCCGCTTCCCCAGTATAGGCAGGGGGTGCGGGATTTATTGTTAAAATGTCGTTTACATTGGGTGAGGAAATGCGTTTAAAGTCAAAAAAAATTATAAAGTCATTATTGTCACTTTCGGTATCCTTAATAGGTATTTTAACTGCTTCTAATTCATTTGCTGCGCCAAAAATTGAAACCCGCCCACCTGAAAATGAAATCACCTATTTCCTCTTGCTCGATAGGTTTGAGAATGGGGATAAATCTAATGATACGGGTGGCCTGACAGGTGATAGGTTGCAAACGGGTTTTGATCCGAGTGCAAAGGGGTTTTATCATGGTGGTGATTTAAAAGGTTTGATGTCGCGCCTTGATTATATTCAAAATATGGGCGCAACGGCGATTTGGCTTGCGCCAATTTTCAAAAACAAACCTGTTCAAGGGCCAAAGGGTGATGAAAGCGCCGCTTATCACGGTTATTGGATTACAGATTTCACAACTATTGACCCGCATTTGGGAACTGAAAAAGAATTTAAAGAATTTGTTGATGCCGCCCATGCGCGTGGCATGAAAGTCTATATGGATATTGTTGCAAATCACACTGCGGACGTTATTCAATATAAGGAATGTATGGATTGCACCTATCGTGACCGCAATGATTATCCTGATAAAGCATACACGCCCTACATTCCAAAGGGTGAGGAAAATGTAAAAAATCCTAAATGGCTTAATGACCCGAAATATTATTATAATCGTGGTAATAGTGCATGGTGGGGCGAAAGCTCTCTATTGGGTGATTTTTCAGGGCTTGATGACCTTGATGCATCAAATCCGCGCGTTATTCGTGGGTTTATTGAAATTTATGGTCAGTGGATTGATAAATATAAAGTTGATGGTTTCCGCATTGATACTGTAAAGCATATGGAGCCTATTTTTTGGCAAAAATTTGTGCCGGCAATGAAAAAGCGTGCCGCGAAAAATGGCATTAATAATTTTCATATTTTTGGTGAAGTTGCCAATGAAGGTGTGAACCCTGGCTCTTTGGCGATTTATACAAAGCGCGATAAAATGCCATCAGTTTTGGACTTTTCATTCCAAAGCGCCGTATTATTTGCATTGGGTGATAATGCGCCAACCGATATTTTCAATGATTTATATAATGGTGATGCACTTTATGCGAATGGTTATAAAACCGCATTGCAATTACAAACCTTTGTTTCAAACCATGATATGGGGCGTATTGGAATGCGCCTTAAGCAAGATTTAAAAAATTCAACATCTGATGAAGATATTTTGGCGCGTGTAAAACTTGCCAATGCGATGATGCTTACATTGCGCGGCGCACCAACAATTTATTCAGGCGATGAACAGGGATTTGTTGGCGATGGACGTGACCAAGATGCCCGCGAAGATATGTTTGCATCAAAAGTTGCAATTTATAATGATAATAAATTATTGGGCAGCAATTCAACCAATGCGGTGGCAAACTTTAACGAAAAGCACCCACTTTATTTGCAAATTGCGCAATTATCAAAAATCCGCAGCAATAATCCTGCTTTGATGGGCGGCAGTCAAATAATAAGAAAAACAAATAATGCACCTGGAATATTGGCGATTTCAAGATTTGACGCTAAAGGGAATGAAATATTACTTGCATTCAACACATCAACAAAAACAATCAATGAGAATATAAAAACAAATTTCAAGAATACTAATTGGCAAAGCCTATATGGAAATTGCGCATCATCAAGTGATGCAAGTGCGGTTTTGAAGGTTGAATTGGCGCCATTGGAATATGCAATCTGCAAGGTAGATAAATGAATAAAATGACTAATATGGGAACATTAGCGAAATCAATTGCAAGACTGTCATGGTGGCGCGGCGCAACAATATATCAAATCTATCCGCGCAGCTTTAAAGACAGCAATAATGACGGTATTGGCGATTTAAAAGGAATAACAGAAAAAATTGAATATATCGCAAGCCTTGGTGTTGATGCGATTTGGATTTCGCCATTTTTCACATCGCCTATGAAAGATTTTGGTTATGATGTTGCCGATTTTTGCGGAATTGATCCAATGTTTGGAACAATGCAAGATTTTGAAAACCTTTTGCAAAAAGCACATGATTGCGGCCTTAAAGTAATTATTGATCAGGTTTATTCGCACACATCTGATGCGCATTCTTGGTTTGCTCAATCACGTGAAAGCAAGGATAATCCAAAGTCTGATTGGTATGTTTGGGCCGACCCAAAGCCAGATGGAAGCCCACCAAATAATTGGCAATCGGTATTCCATGGCTGCTCATGGGAATGGGATGCACGGCGCAACCAATATTATTTCCATAATTTCTTGCCAGAACAACCAGATTTAAACCTTCATAATCCCGATGTTCAAAATGCAATTATTGAAGTTGCAAAATTTTGGTTAGAAAAAGGGGTTGATGGCTTCCGTCTTGATGCGCTTAATTTTGGTATGCATGATCCGCAATTGCGCGATAATCCAGTAAATCCGCGCCCAGGGCCACGAACCCGCCCATTTGATTATCAAGATAAAATCTATTCAATGTCACATCCAAATATTCCCGCATTTTTGGAACGTTTGGCGGCATTAATTAATTCATATGAAGGGCGTTTTACGGTTGCCGAAGTGGGCGGCGAACTTGCCCTCACAGAGATGAAAACTTTCACCCAAGGTGATAAGCGCCTTAATACGGCCTATGGCTTTAAATTCTTATATGCCGATGAATTGACCAAGGATTTGGTAATTCAATCGCTAAATGAATGGAATAATCAAGGCTTTGATGAGTGGCCAAGTTATGCCTTTTCAAACCATGATGCACCGCGCGCAATATCGCGCTGGGCAAAGGGGCGCGATTTAGGTGATATGGCAAGATTTTGCGCAATTTTACTTGCAAGTTTGCGCGGTAATATATTTATTTATCAAGGTGAAGAACTTGGTCTTGAGCAGGCCGATGTTCCGTTTGAACGCTTGGTTGATCCAGAGGCTATAAAAAATTGGCCAAAAACTTTGGGTCGTGATGGCGCGCGCACACCAATGATTTGGGATGATGGCGATAATGCAGGTTTTGGCGGCTCTGAACCTTGGCTTCCAATTGATAAACGCCATTTTGCAAAATCGGTTGCCGCACAGGAAAAAGATAAAAATTCAATTCTAAACTTCACGCGCAATATTTTGAATGTTCGCCAAACCAATGGCGCATTATTATGGGGTGATTTAGCGATTTTAGAAACCAATGATGATGCTTTGATAATTCGCCGTGAATATGATGGCGATGTAATTCATTGTATTTTCAATTTTGGTGATAAAGAAATTGCAATGCCAAAGATTAACTCATTGGGCGAAATCTTATTTGCTGCCAATGGCGCAAATCAAAATACAATTCCTGCACTTGGTGCTTTGATTATAAAATAATTGGATTGATGGGCAAATGGCATAAAATCCATTTGCCAAACACAATTATGCGCCGCAAGTATCGCGCACGATTAATTCAGTTGGCACGCGTTCCGATGGTAAATCGGCTGCGCCGCCACTTGAAATAAGTTTTGACACCAATAATTTTCCTGCTTTTTCAACATTCTGTGAAATCGTGCTTAATGCAGGAAGTGAAAGGCGCGCAAATTGAACATCATCATAACCGATAACTGAAACATCTTTGGGAACGCTTTTGCCAGATTTTTGAAGGCCGCGAATTGCGCCAATGGCAATCATATCCGATGCCGCAACAATTGCGTCAAATTCGATATTTTCACCAAGTAATTCATTCACGCTTGCCTCACCTGATTCAACATCAAAATGGGTTGGCAAAATTAGTTTGTCATCAACGCTAATATTGCTTTCACGTAAAGCCTCAATATAGCCTTGATGGCGCTGCATAACTTCGGGTGCGATTGTATCACCTAAGAATGCAATTTTTTTGCGGCCTAAGCGAATTAAATGGCGGGTCGCGCGGCGACCACCAACAAAATTATCCGACCCAACAGAGCAATATTTTTGCCCCGGCAATTCCGCGCCCCAAACAACAAATTTGCGGCTATTTTCTGCCAAAGCATTAAATTCTTCATGAAGGCCAGATTGTCCAAGGAAAATCACGCCATCGGCACGGTTGGTTTCCATAACTTCAACCAAATCATCATGCGATGATGGTGAAACATGGGAAACAAGGAAATCACAACCACGCTCCCGCGCAGCTTCACCAATTGCGGCAACCAATTCTAAAACAAACGGATCCGATAATTTTGGTTCGCGCGCTTGTGGGCGTGGGATTACAATCGCAATTGTTGCCTCCGCGCCCAATGGGCCAGCGGGTGTATAGCGTCTAAACGGGTAATTATTGGCAAGTGCCAATTGCCAAATGCGCTTTTTAGTTGCAGAATTAACCGCAGGACTATCAGATAAAGCCCGTGAAACAGTTGCAATAGAAACGCCAGCAAGGCTTGCCAAATCCTCTAGTTTTTTGAGGTCATTTTTCATTTTTTAATTAAAGCCCGCCCAATTCATTTTTGCAAAATTTTACATCTTGAAATCATATAATCAGCATTTATAATGCTTTTCAAGTGAAAATTTTTGAAATTTACACAAAATAACCCGCAAATGCGGGATAAAACAAGGGAAAAATCATGACCAAAATTTTAAACAAATACTCGATGATTCTTGCCGCCTTTATGGCGCTTGGATTAAGTGATGCTGCACGTGCCGAAATTTTGGGCAAGGTTTTATCACCCGATAAATCAATTGAAATTGATGTCGAGCAAGATAATGACGGGCGCATTCTTTATTCGGTTTCACGCTATGGCAATCAATTAGTTTCGCCATCTGTTATGGCGTTTTTGCTTAAAGGTTCGGGCCGTGTTGAACGCGGTCTTGAATTTAAAGGTGCGAAAACTGATACACATAATGAGACATGGGAATTGCCATGGGGTGAAAGCCGTTATGTGGTTGATAATCACAATGAATTGAAAATGGACTTTATTGAAAAAGGTGAAAAACATCGTTCAATAAGTGTTACTTTCCGCGCCTTTAATGATGGCATTGGCTTTAGATATTCTTTCCCTGATAAAAATATGGGTGAAGTGCAAATTGAAGACGAGATGACAGAATTCAATATTGCCCCAAAATCAGAGGCTTTATGGATACCTGCGGGCGAACCAAATCGTTATGAACAATTATATCGCAAAACCCCACTTTCAGAAGTAACCCAAGCCCACACGCCAATAACAATCAAAACCAAAGATGGCATCTATATGTCATTCCACGAGGCGTCTTTGGTAAATTATTCTTCTATGTGGCTTCGCCGCACTGAAAACCAAACTTTGCGCACACAATTAGCACCGGGGCCAGATGGTGTTAAAGTTCGCCGCGCTGCACCATTTGATACACCATGGCGCACAATAAGAATTTCGGATACGGCGGGTGGCCTTTATGAAAGCAATCTTGAACTTAATTTGAATGAACCAAATAAATTGGGTGATGTTTCATGGTTTAAACCAATGAAATACGCCGGTGTTTGGTGGCAAATGCACCTTGATACAAAATCTTGGGAATCGGGTGCAAAACATGGCGCGACCACTGAAAACACCAAAAAGCATATCGATTTTGCCGCTGCAAATGGTTTCAAGGCTGTTTTGGTTGAAGGTTGGAACGAAGGTTGGGATGGTGATTGGGTTGCCAATGGCGACAAATTCAAATTCGATAAACCGTACCCAGATTTTGATATCAAATATTTATCCGAATATGCAAAATCAAAAGGCGTGTTCATTATGGGGCATAATGAAACCTCGGCCAATATTTGCAATTATGAGGCGCAATTAGATAAAGCCCTTGCTTTTGATGATAAATACGGCATCAAAGCGGTTAAAACAGGCTATGTGCAAGATGCAGGCGGCGTGACAGCTTGTGATAATGGCGTTAAGCAAAATGAATGGCATGATGGACAACGTATGAGTGTGCATCACTTAAAAGTTGTTACAGAAGCTGCGAAACATCAAATTGCGATTAATCCACATGAACCAATAAAAGACACTGGCCTTCGCCGCACTTATCCAAATTGGGTTTCGCGTGAAGGTGCGCGTGGGCAAGAATATAATGCATGGGGTGTTCCACCAAACCCGCCAGAGCATGAACCAAATTTGATTTTCACACGCATGCTTTCTGGCCCATTTGATTTCACCCCTGGGGTTTTATCACTTCGTGGTCGCGGCGGTCAAAAAATCTTGAATACTATTTCGCGTCAATTGGCGGATTATGTGGTTCTTTATAGCCCAATTCAAATGGTTCCTGATTTACCTGAAAATTATGAAGCGCATAAAGATGCCTTCCAATTTATCAAAGATGTTCCAACCGATTGGCAAAAAACCAAAATGCTTGCGGGTGAAATTGGCGATTATGCGGTAATTGCGCGCCAAGACAGGAATTCAAATAATTGGTTCATCGGCGCGGTTACTGATGAAATTGGTCGCAAAGTGAATTTAAACTTCAATTTCCTTGATCCAAAGAAAAAATATATTGCCGAAATTTATCGTGATGGTGATGGCGCTGATTATCGTACCAATCAATTTGCAATCACAATCGAAAAAAAGCCAGTTGATGTAACAACCAATATGGAAGTTTTCCTTGCACCTGGCGGCGGCGCGGCGATTGCAATTAAAGAAGTTAAATAGGATATTAGCTTGGGAATTTGCATTCCCAAGCTATATTTTAAAAACTAAAATTAAATTTAGTATTTTTCTGCCTTGCTGATTTGCAAATTATTGGTAAGTGACTAAAATCATTATAAGTTGGTTCAGGTTTAGAACGCTATTGTACCAATGCAATGATTGCGTTGGTAAAAATAAGGGCATGGTTTTGAAAATATCTAAAGTTTACTTTTCGATTTTAGCATCGTCTATGGCAGTAATTGCCATGATGCCAAATGGCGCAATTGCGCGCCCAAAGGCGGTTGCGGCAAAACCATCACCAAAAAAACCTGTAAGTAATGAAACAGTTGCGGCAATTAAAACCGAAACTGTGCCGCCGCCTGCTGCGGTTTTGCCACCTGCGCCACCGCCGCCACCTGCTATTGATTATGCGGCGATTAAAGCTGCCAATGATTTGGTTATACAAAAAGCCAAAGCGGCAAAAGATGCGGGTGATATGGCTGGTGCTGCAAAATTGTGGCAAAATGTTTATGAAAATTCTGCCACCGATACTGATGGCATGAAGCAAAGTCTTGAAGCGGCTAAAAACCTTGGTTTTTATTCACTAGAAACACAAGACCTACGCCGCGCCGAGGCATATTTCGCCGCCGAAAGTGTTATAGCACGTAAATTATATTTTTCAGGAAGCGTAAATTCAAAACCCTTGACCGAGGGGGTTAAGCATTGGGCTTCTGCTGCTGGTTTAATGATGCGTTCTAATGATAGTGCGGCATTGGTGTTTTATGCCCGCGAAATAAACGCCCGTGAAAGAGCCGCACTTTCATCACAAGTTTTAAACCGCGATGCTGATTTTGCTGCTGACAAAATTGAAGGCGTTAAAATTGACACTGGAAGTTTCTGCGCAACCGCATATATTCCACTACTTGCCAAAAAAGTAAGCTGTGATGATGAACGCGCCGCAAAATCAGAAGCCCTATCATTACAAGCGCGCCAAATCAAAGCCGATGCCCCAAAACCAATGAGCAAGGAAGAGCGCGAGAAAAAAGATAAAGAAAAAGGCGGGGATGAAGAATAATGGGTGAAAAAGTTGAAATCATCGAAGTTTCGCCGCGCGATGGTTTACAAAATGAACCTGAAATTATTTCAACCCAAAATAAAATTGCCCTTATTAATCGCGCCCTTGATTTGGGTATAAAGCGCATAGAAGTTGCAAGCTTTGTAAATCCAAAACGTGTTCCGCAAATGGCGGATGCCGAAGATGTTATCACGGGTTTGGATTTTTCACGCGATGCAACTTATATCGGCCTTGTCCTAAATGAACGCGGTGCCGAACGTGCGCTACAAACCAAAGTTCATGAATTGGGTGCTGTGGCTTGTGCCTCTGATGGTTTTGCAATGCGTAATCAAGGGCAAACCTCAATTGAAAGCGCGCATATTGCGGCAAATATTGTTAAAATGGCGCATAATGCGGGCCGCACAGGGCAGGTAACAATCTCAACTGCGTTCGGCTGCCCCTTTGATGGGCCAACAGACCCAGAACAAGTTGTTGAGATTGTGAAAATTTTGGCGGCGGCAAAACCGCGCGAAATCGCCCTTGCCGATACAATTGGTGTTGCCGTTCCCGCGCAAGTTTCGGCGCTGATTGAAATGGTAAAACCGCATTTGGGCGATATTCCTTTGCGCGCACACTTCCACAATACACGCAACACTGGCATCGCCAATGCATGGGCGGCTTATTCTTCGGGCGTTCGCATCCTCGATTCATCCCTCGGCGGCCTCGGCGGTTGCCCCTTCGCCCCCAAAGCCACAGGCAACATCCCAACCGAAGACTTGGCCTATATGCTTTTCAAAAGCGGTATCGAAATCGGCCTTGATATGGAAAAACTAATCGATACAGGTTTGTGGCTTGAAGGCATAATGGGCAAAAAACTACCCGCAATGTTGCCACATGCGGGGATGTATTAAATAATCAATGTTGCGGATTGCCAGAAATTTGATTGGGCGATAATATCGTTATGCAACAGATACTTAATTTACAACATATCTTTCGACCAATTCCCTGACCCTTGCTTGAATTTTTTCAATTTCTACCGATGAATTAGGATATGGTGTGATTATATTAGAATGAACTTCATATGTTGCATCTGGATAAGGATTGTCAGAAACGCTGCATGTGGATTTTGAAGAATTCAGTAAAATGCATTTCATAAAAGTTGGCGCACCAGAAGTTTGGGTTTTCGACTTTTCTGCTATCATACGATATATAACCGTAAAGTCTCTGCCACTATATTGTTCATTTCTTGTGCAAGACAAAATATCACCATCTAATTGACAATTTGATGGCGGATTATCTCTAAGACGATTAAGTCCGATTGCTACGGTAGTTCCTGTTTGATTTGGATTTCTTGCGCGAAATGCAAAAGTTCGAGATGGATCGTCATTTTCAGGTTTAATAGACAATATTATCGCGCGCATTGGCGCTTCTTGGCAGCCCACATTCTGTGGCATTGTTGCAATTGCCCCATTATTCCCGTCACTTTCGAAGGTAGTGATTTCTTCTGGCACCACTAATGCAATTTCGTCTTTTGGAACCTTTATTTTCAAATTGTTTCCAATTTGGAAATAAGTAAAATTATCTGGTGCAGCGCATTTAATTTCGTTTTGAAACCCTTCGGATAAGGCCATGTTTAAACCCGCTTTAAATTTATGAAGCGGTATTTTCTGTGCATAAGAAAGACTTGGTGTAAACAAAAGAGCAAAAATTAATTTGAAAAAAATTTTGCCAATAGAAGTATTCTTCATGTTTTTGCCTTTTACTGTTTACTTTAAATATTGCATATAATTTAATGGGAATTTGCAGAGACCCCGCAAAAATACGGGGTCTCAGTAATTTATACAGGATCAGGTCCAATCATTTTGCTTGGAACAACAATCGCATCAAAATCATCTGCTGGAACGCCAAGATTTATGGCTTCTTCGCGTAATGTTGTGCCGTTTTTGTGGGCGGTTTTGGCGACTTTGGCGGCTAAATCATAGCCGTATTTTTCTTTTAATGGTGTTACCAACATCAAAGAATTTGCAAGGCCGCGCGCGATATTGTCAAGGCGTGGCTCGATACCGACAACGCAATTATCGGTGAATGAAATTGCCGCATCCGATAATAATTGCACAGATTGCAAGAAATTATATGCCATCATTGGGTTGAAAACATTCAATTCAAAATGCCCTTGTGAACCCGCAAACGCGATTGCCGCATTATTGCCCGCGATGTGCGCGGCAACTTGGGTTAAGGCCTCTGATTGGGTTGGGTTTACTTTACCCGGCATGATTGAAGAACCTGGCTCATTTTCAGGTAATGCAAGTTCACCAAGTCCAGAACGCGGACCAGAACCCAAAAAGCGAATGTCATTGGCAATTTTAAAACATGCCATTGCAACAGTGGTAATCGCACCATGCGTAAATACCATTGCATCATGCGCCGCCAAAGCTTCAAATTTATTTGGTGCCGATGTGAATGGAAGGTTGGTAAGTGCCGCAATTTCCGCCGCAACCGCCTCTGCAAAGCCCGCAGGGGATGCAAGGCCAGTTCCAACCGCAGTTCCGCCCTGTGCCAATTCCATCAACATTGGCAAAGTCATTTCAAGGCGTTTAATGCCATTTTCAACCTGTTGCGCATAGCCCGAAAATTCTTGACCCAATGTTACAGGGGTTGCATCTTGTGTGTGGGTGCGGCCGATTTTGATAATGTCTTTCCACTCTTTGGCCTTTGCATCCAATGCGCCGTGCAAATGTTTCAATGCAGGGATAAGTTTGTTGGCAACTTCATATGCGCAGGCAACATGCATTGCGGTTGGGAATGTGTCATTTGAAGATTGTGACATATTCACGTGATCATTCGGGTGAACTGGTTTTTTGCTGCCCATTTCGCCGCCAAGCATTTCGATTGCGCGGTTTGAAATAACTTCATTCGCATTCATATTTGATTGCGTGCCAGAGCCTGTTTGCCAAACCACCAATGGGAAATGATCGTTTAATTTGCCATCGATAACTTCTTCGGCGGCTTTAACAATTATTTCGCCCAAATCTTTTGGCATTTTGCCAAGTTTCATATTGGTAATTGCGGCGGCTTTTTTAACAATGCCAAGTGCACGCACGATTGCCGCGGGTTGCTTTTCCCAGCCAATTTTGAAATTGCCAAGGCTTCTTTGTGCCTGTGCGCCCCAATATTTGCTTGAATCAACTTCGATTGGGCCAAAAGTATCGGTTTCTGTGCGTGTGGTCATATAAATCCCCTAAAATTTTGGCATTTCTATATCATTTTCGACAAATAAGTGAAGGGTGAATGCTTTAGATTAAAGTTTAATTCGTGCTTGCCAAAATGATGCCATGTTTTTAATATTATAAAAAAAATACAATTTATAATTTGGGTCAAAAATGTTAAAAAAAATAAAAATTCTTTTATGCCTTCCAATTTTGTTTGTTGGTTTTGCTTTTCCTAAAATTGCCTTTGCGCAAGTTGCCTATGAAGAAGATATAAGGCGCCAACAAGAAGAATGGCGGCAACAACAAGAAATGTATCGCATCATGCAAGAGCAGCAGGCCGCCGCCGAAGAAGAGCAAAGAATGCGCGAAGAAGAACACATGGCGCAAGAAGAACGCAATCGCCCAAAATTTGTTTCTAATTATTTTGCCATTGCATTTCATCCCGATAGTTTGAATGTTTGGGCAAGTTGGAATCATTCATCTGAACAAGATGCGCAAAATTATGTTCTAAATAAATGCAATAAAGATATGGGAAATGGATGTGTTATTAGTTTAAGCGCTTGGAATTCTTATGCCTCTATTGCACTAAATCCCAATGGAATTGTTAGTGTGGGTTGGGGCTTGAATAAAATTGCCGCCCAACAAGAAGCAATTAAAAATTGCGGTGATGATTATTGCAAATTAATTGGCGATTATTATTTTCCTGCGCAAAATATCGCACAATATCCAAGTGGAATTTATCATACAAATGGCACAGATGATGATTTCCCAATTAGTGCAAGCCGTTCAAAATATGCAATAATTGTTGCGCCTGAAACTGATGATAATAGTGCCGAAGATTATAGAAATTGGATTAAAACTGGCATCATTGATTATGCAGGCGAAAAATCTAACCTTATTAGTCAATGTGAAAAAACCACAAATAAGAAATGTAAAATGATAAAAGATGTAGCCAATGGAAATATCTTAAAAATTATTCGTGATGATGGTGTTATTTTTTATTTATCGCTAACAGATGGCTTTGATAATACCCAATTTACAAAAGCTATATGTGAAAAAAGTGATTTTCATAATTGCAAAATAGATGCAATCTATAATTCACGCAGCAATAAGGAATTTGTTGATACAACATTCCCAAAATCTACGCGCGGATATGCAGCCGCAGCATGGACAAAAAAATATATCGCAAATTGGAATAAATTTATTCTTTCAAGCGGCTTTACAGACTTACAAAGCGCAAAAAATGCCGCAATTAATGAATGCCAAAATCAAAGCCATAGCGAATGCATGCTTTTAAATGATAATATGGATAATGGCGCATATTTTTATATTGGGTTTTATAATGGTTCAAATGGCGTGAATTATTTTTTAAACACCTCGCCTGCAAAGGTTGAGGAAGATGCACAAAAATATTGTCAAAAATGTACAAAAATCGGAATTTATGATTTAAGAAAATCTGGTCATAAAATTATTGATTTGAGATAATATGTTTGAAATAAATCGCCGTGTTACAATTGCTTCTATATTATCGCTTTTAGCATCTAAAACTTATGCAAAATCGGCGAATTTTGGTCATCGATTTGATCAAATTTGGCGCGAAATGGACAAGAAATATTGTTATTTCAACGAGAATAACATCGATTGGGATATAGCGCGGCAAACCTATCAACCCTTGGCGCAACAATGCAAAAGTGAAAGTGAATTTCTTGATTTAATTGATGCTTTAATGCGTGAAACCTTGGATTCGCACACCCATATTCATAATGCCAATGAGGGCGCACCCCGCTGGCCGCCTTATGATTTATATGTCGAGGATGCAATTGGCGCATGTACGATACAAGCAGTTCATGAATATTCAGCAGCAAAACAAAGCGGCCTTGTAAAGGGAGACATGATTATGGAAATTAATGATGTTAAAGTTTATGATTTAGCGCGCAAATTAAAACCAAAATCCCTTACTAAAAACAAACAAATCGCATTGAATTATTTGCTTAATCTTGCTGTTGCCGGAAATAAGGGGCAAGAACGTAAAATAAAATATTTAACTGAAAAAAATGAAATTAAAATTGTAAATTTACCGCTTTATAAAGGTGGTTTCCCACCTGATTTTGAATCTAAAATGCTTGAACAAAATATTGGCTATATCGCCATTCGCACATTTGGTGACAATGCTAATATTGTTGAGCAATTTGACGAAGCCCTAGCGAAATTTAAAGATGCAAAAGCCCTTATAATTGATGTTCGTTATAATGGCGGGGGTGATACGGCAATTGCGCGCCCAATCATGGGGCGCTTTATTAAAGAAAAGAAACCCTATGCACAAATGGCAAAGCGCAAAGGAAAAGGTCTTGGGGAAAAATGGACAGAATATGTCGAACCGCGCGGCCCGTTCACTTTTGAAAATCCTGTTGTAATTCTATGCAATCACTGGTCGGCAAGTATGGCAGAAGGCTTTCCAATGGGAATGCGCGCAATTTGCGGCGCAAAAGTCATGGGCACAATGATGATGGGTCTTGGCGCCGCCGTTTATTCAAGCAAAGCAGGCGGCATGGATTTCCAATATAGCGCCGAGCCTGTTTATAATATCCACGGACGACCACGCAATTATTTTATGCCTGATATCATGCTTGATGATTCTGATGATTATATAATGGCGGCACAAAAAAAACTTTTTAATATTTGAATTAGTATTTAATTGCCATATTTTGAACTTAATATATCCATATTAAGTTCAAAAATGGAAAACATATGAAAAATAATATATTTAAAAGCGCTTTTGTTGCATCATTAATCTCGGTTTCATGTGTTTGCCTTGCTAATGCACAGCCAACTTATGAAGAAGACATGGCGCGCCAACGTGCCGAATGGCAGAGAAATCAAGAGGCCTATCAACATCAGGTTGAAGAACAAAATGCCGCCGAAGAAGAATATTATCGTGAGGAAGAAGAAAGATATTCATCACCACAGATTCAATATTCAAAAAACCATTTTGCAATGGCAACTAATAAAAATTATGATGAAGTATGGGCAAGTTGGAATCATCCAAACGAAAATGCCGCTAAAAATGCCGCTTTAAAAGCGTGTAAAAATGCCACAAAAAGTGATTGCACGCTTTTTTATTCTGCTTGGAATAGTTCTGTTGCGGTTGCACGTGCACCTGATGGCTTTTTTGATGCAGGTTGGGGGCGAACCCCAGAAGAAGCGCAAGAGGCTGCACTAAAGTTTTGCGGAAGTGATTTTTGCACGATTTACAAAACCTATGATTTCCCTGGTAAGCCAGTTTCAAATAAATGGATTGCGCCCCAAAGAACAAACGGAATTGATGATGATTTTCCAATCAATCCAATGCCGCATCTTTTTACAATTGCCGTCAAACCCAAAGAAAATGCGCCATTTGATGTGACAATGAAAACATGGTTTGGAAGTGGCTATAGGGATTTCGAAACAGGTAAAAAGCAATTGCTTGACCTTTGCAAGTCAAAAACTAATTTTGAATGCGAGGTAATGAGCGCTTCAAGCAATTCAATAACTGGCTTTTATTTGAATGAGAACACTGGCTCGGTTCGTTATGTTTCGGGGGCAAATTCTTCAATTGTTGAAAACATAATGGATGAAGATTGCGCGAAAAATAATTCTAAATGCCATGTATTTGATACGCTTGACCCAAACTCTGTCACTATAAAAGAATTTAATCGCAACCCACGTAAAATTCGCGGCTATCTTGCATATTCAGTAAGCCAACAGGTAGGCAATCAAGAACGCAAATTAATTGTTTCATTGGGAAATAATAGTTTGGATAAAGCGCTTTCAAATGCACAAAATATTTGCATGCTACAGACGAATGTATCTTGTTCCGTCGAAAAAGATGTTGATGACGGCACTTATGTTTATTTTGGCCTTTATTATACGCCTAAAAAGAATGTCCGCTGGTTTTTTGGTTCAAGTGAAGAAGGAATTGAAAACTACGCCATCAATAATTGCAAAAATTGTGAAAAAATCGCAATTATTGATGCACGCGAAAATGGAACACGAAGCTTTAATTTACACAATTAAATCATTTATTTTTTGGTTTAGGTTTTTTCTTTTCGGGTATAGATGCCGCCATGTCATAGCATATTTGGCGTAGGCCAATATCATCTATTTTGTCTTCTTCGATTACATAATAAAGCTTTGATTCGGGGTAAGCGTGATCTTTCTCACAGCTTTCTTCAAGCACGGCTGATTGCGGCAAAGGTTTTATCAAAAGGCGATTATCGCAAATAAAGCCAACAACTTTACCGTCGCAATAAAAACCATATTCACCAAACATTGGCCGCGCACTAAAGCGTTCTTGCCCCATTACATTGGTTATATATTGCGCGAAATCTTTTGATGTTGCCATTTTTTGCTTCCTTGTAATCTTTATAATTATATGACATTTGCAATCTTCAAAGGCCAAGATTTTGCAAATATTATTACTTAAACTAATTATTGTTCCAATGTTTTTATTGCTTATTAGTTTGATAAGCAAGAAATTTGGCGCATTTTATGGTGGTATTGTAAGTGGCCTTCCTGCGGTTGCGGGGCCAATTATTTATGTATTGGGCATTGAACATGGTAATAATTTTGCCGTCGCCACCTGTTATTCTGCATTATATGGGCTTTCAGGGTTTATGGCCTTTGGGGTTTCATATTCATGGGCCGCACGAAAATTTAATTTTGTATTTTGCCTTTTAATAGCATTAGCCGCATGGGCAATAATGGTGACAATAATGATGAATGCGCCGCATGATTTAAGGATTGCTTCATTGGTTGCGATATTATCCCTCATATTTGCCAAATTTGCATTGCCGAGGAAAAGTGGCGGTGCAGTACCCGCCCCACTTAATCTTTATCTACGCCTTATTTCAGGCGCTATATTAACGCTTTTGGTATCAAAAATCGCAAGCCAAACAACAGGCATGGTAGCAGGCTTTGCCGCAGTATTTCCAGTGTTTGGAATAATCCTTATGTCAGAAACACATCGTAATGATGGTGCGCAAGAATGTGCCAATTTATTCCATGGTTGGATTATTGGCTTGATTTCTTTTGCCATCTTTTTTGTGGTTTTGCCATTATTATTGGCAAAATTTCAATTAGGTATAAGCTTTTTGTTTGCCACAATAATTTGCTTATCTGCGCAAAGCCTTGTGATGATAATTAATCACAAACACGCTTCTTAGCTGCCATATATTCGCTTTCTAATCTATCGACAATTTTTGCAATTGGTTCGATTGATTTTACCGCGCCAATACCTTGGCCTGCGCCCCAAATATCTTTCCATGCTTTTGCGCCCGACGTTGCAGCGCCAAAGTCCATTTTTGATTTATCGGCTTCGGGTAAATTATCGGCATCCATACCAGCGGCAATGATTGATGGCTTAAGATAATTGCCATGAATGCCCGTAAAATAATTTGAATAGACAATATCGGACGCACCAGAATCAACAATCATCTGTTTATAGCCATCAACCGCATTGGCTTCATCAGATGCAATAAAGGCCGAACCAATATAGCCAAAATCCGCACCCATTGCCTGTGCCGCCAAGACCGCGCCGCCGGTTGCAATTGCGCCAGATAAAGCAAGTGGGCCGTCAAAAAATTCACGGATTTCTTGAATTAATGCAAAAGGTGATAATGGCCCCGCGTGACCGCCTGCACCCGCCGCAACCGCGATAAGGCCATCTGCGCCTTTTGAAAGTGCCGATTTTGCGTGGCGAACATTGATAATATCATGGAATACAATTCCGCCATATGAATGAATGGCATCATTTACCATTGGCACTGCACCAAGTGAAGTAATCACAATCGGCACTTTGAATTTAATACAGGCTTCCACATCATGTTGAAGGCGCGCATTTGAATTGTGAACAATCTGATTAACCGCAAATGGCGCAGATGGTCTATCAGGGTTTTTGGCATCATATTCGGCAAGTTCATTGGTAATTTCATCAAGCCATGCATGTAATAATTCGGGCGGTCGTGCATTAAGTGCAGGGAAAGAGCCAACAATTCCCGCTTTGCATTGTGCAATAACCATTTTTGGGTTTGAAATGATAAACATTGGCGATGCAATTACAGGTAATCGCAAATTTTCAAGAACTTTAGGAACAGACATTTACCAACCTTATGAAATTATGTATTTATAAAATATGGCACATTCAACAAATTATACAAATACATTAATCACGGTTGCGGGTGATTATAAGCATGACCATGCAATAATTGCCAAACAAGGCACAATTGGCGCATTACAATTAGATTTGATTTCAAAAAAACCATATCAAATAACTTCGGATGATTTGTTATTTTCAATCCATAGCGCACGCAATAATTTGGATGAAAATGATGCCAATCAAAGAAATCAATTTTTTGCCAAACCAATGGCGTGCCTTCGTGCTTCACCTTTGGTGAAAACACTTGGCTATGGTGTTCATCATGACGAAAATTCCAAAATAGCAGTTTTCCCCATTGAAAGTGCGGATTATAAAAGCCTATTGGAAGATAATAATATTCAAAAAGTTGCGGGCATGCGCTCAAAACGCGCCTAAAGCCGCCAAGGCATAATAATGACAAGCGAAAACACACACCAAGAAGCCAAAGGGGCGTTATTAATAACGCTTTGTGCATTTCTTTTATGGGGGTTCCTGCCTTTATATTTAAAGCAAATGCACGATATTTCACCATGGGCAATTGTGGGTTGGCGCGTTATTTGGACTGTTCCTTGGGCGATTGGGATTGCGATTTTTGTTAATGGATTTTCTTCGTTAAAAACCTCGCCCAAAAACCTTGCCTTTCTTGCTTTATCTGGCCTTTGCATAAGTGGGAATTGGACGATTTATACATGGTGCGTTGCCAATGGTTTGATTATGGAAACCGCGCTTGGATATTTCATAAACCCATTGATGAATGTGGCAATTGGTATATTTGTTTTTAAAGAAAAACTTGCCCCCGTGAAGATTGCTGCTGTTGGATTGGCGGGGCTTGCCGTGGTTTATCAATCAATTGCGGTTCATCATTTTCCATTTTATGGTTTGATATTGGCGGCTTTATTCACTTGTTATGCTTTGATACGAAAAAAGGTAATCATCGCCCCTGCGGCGGGTTTGTTTTGGGAATCGTTGGTTGTTGCGCCATTTGCAATTGCCGCGCTTATTATGCTTAATAAAAATGGCGTTGCAATATTGGGGCAGGGGCATAAGGATTTTATCCTTTTATTATTCACAGGCCCTGCAACTGCAATCCCGCTTACGCTTTTTGCCTTTGGCGCAAGGCGTTTAAAAATGACAACATTGGGAATGCTGCAATATATTGCGCCATCAATAGTATTGATAATTTCGCTATTTTACGGCGAAAAATTCGGCATTCATCAGGCAATAACCTTCGGCCTTATTTGGGGCGGCCTTGCACTATATTCATGGGCGGAGTTTAAGGGAACAACCCGAAACTAGTTTCGGGTTTTGGCCTATAGCTCTCTTGCTTTTGCCAAGTTTGCCAAGTTTGCTTCTGGTCTTGGGCCGTAATGGCTTATGATTTCGGCGGCGCACATTGAACCTAATTTGCCGCAAGTTTCCAATTCACGACCTGTCGCAATGCCAAATAAAACACCTGCGGCATATAAATCGCCCGCGCCAGTTGTATCGATAACTTTATCAATTGGGTCGGTGGCAACAACAATTGTTTCCTTGCCATCAGTAAGAACCGAACCTTTTTCAGAACGCGTAACCGCAACAAATTCACAATCGGCAGCAGCTTTTTTGAAAGCCGTGTCAAAATCTGTTTCATCATATAGTGCCAAAATCTCTGATTCATTGGCAAATAGAATGTCGATATGGTTTTTCACTAATTGCAAAAAGCTTTCTTTATGGCGGCTAACGCAGAATAAATCAGAAAGCGTAAGTGCAACTTTGCGGTTATATTTTTTGGCAATTTCGGCGGCATGAACGAATGCAGCCTTGGCTTCATCACGGTCAAATAAATAGCCTTCAAGGAAAACAATTTTCGATGCGCCAATTTTATTTTCATCAAGGTCGGTTTCATCCATTAATGGCGAACAACCCAAATATGTGCACATTGATCTTTGCCCATCAGGTGTAACATTAATCATGCAACGCGCGGTCGCGGGGCCGCCCGAATGCGGCGCAGTATTATAATCAACACCGATTTCATTGATTTCTTTATTGAATAAAGCGCCCAATTCATCTTTAGCAACCTTGCCAATATAGGCCGTTTTGCCGCCCAATGATGCAATTCCCGCAATCGAATTTGCGCCTGATCCACCTGAAACAGTTTTGCCATCTGCCATAGCGCCATAAAGCTTTTCAACCGCAGGCTCATCAAAAATAAGGGTCATGGCGCCTTTGGCGATATTATGCTGCGCCAAAAATTCATCGCTTGCCGGTGCAATTACGTCAACAATTGCATTACCTACGCCGCAAACATCATATTTGATTTCCATGATTAAATCCCTTTGAAAAATATATTAGTTTCCTTTAAACGCATGATGTTAATCAATCAATGAAAGAAGCTGCAACAATGAAAAATGTCGCAATAATGGTGTCGCACGAATATTTTGATGCCCCTGAAAATGACTTATATGGCGATATTATTAAGGCGCAATTTGAAGATTTGCGTGATGCTTTGGCAAAGTTTCAAATAAATTTACTGCCAATCTATTGGCAAGATGATAATAATGATTGGTCAAAATATGATTTGATAATTCCATTAATGGCATGGAATTATCCGCAAAATCTTTCCCAATTTTTGAAAATTTTGGATGAAATTGAAAAAGCAAATGTGCCGCTTTTGAATTCGCACAAATTCATTCGTGATAATTTTGATAAATCATATTTGCTTCGTCTTGCAAATTCTGGGCAAAATCTTCCCAAAACAATTATGATAAATGCCCAAAGCTGTGATGAAATTTTGGATGCTTTTGACGCGCTTGAATGTGATGAAATAATAATAAAGCCAAAAGTTGGCGCAGGTGCATGGCGCCAAGCGCGGTTGAAACGCGGTCAAGAATTGCCACTTCTTGCTGATTTGCCCCCTGATGAAGCCTTGGTTCAACCCTTTATTGAAAGCGTGACAAATCAAGGTGAATTATCAATGCTTTTTATGGGTGGTGAATTATCACATTCCTTGATGAAGCGTCCAAAAGATGGTGATTATCGTTCACAAACCAGATATGGCGCAATTGAAACCCCAATTGAGCCGCCGCAAAAAGCCCTTTTGGCTGCCAAGCAAATTTTGGCACAATATGATGCAAATAATGAACTTCTATATGCCCGCATTGATATGGTTGAACATGAAAATGATTGGCTATTGATGGAAATGGAACTTATCGAGCCTTATTTATACGGCCCATTTGATGGTGAAAATGGCAAAAAATCTGCGGTCAATTTTGCCAAGGCGGTGGCGAATAAATTAATATAGCCAGTTTCTTGCAATACAATATTCGATTAATTCCAAACTATATTCCCATAATCTGTCGGAACCTTTTTGGATAATTGATTTTTTTTGTGTATATTCCTTATGGTCGCCGCGCCATTCGCCCCATGCTTTGCCATCGCTTATGACCTGCATAAACAAAGGTAAGAAGGCGTCAATTGCGCGCGCGAATTTGGCTTCATTGCTTCTGCCGCGTTCGAATTCCTCCCATAAAGCCTTCATCTCGCGAAATGGTGCTTCGGGGTTTTCGCCATAGATTGAAATTGCCGCCGCTTGTTCAATTTCACTTGAATTTTCGGGTGGGTTTTGGGTATAATGGCAATTATCACCTGTTTCTATTTCAACAATATCATGCACAAGCAGCATTTGCGTGGTCTTGCGCACACTTATTGGATAATTTGACCAATGTTCGAATAAGCCTACCATTAATGCCGCTTGCCATGAATGTTCGGCACTATTCTCTTGGCGCGTGCCATCACTTATTTTATTGCTTCTTTGAACTTGTTTAAGGCCATCAGTTCGCATCAAAAAAGTAAATAATTGTTCGCCGCCAAATGGTAATGGAATATCGTCATTGTATTTCATGCGTGATGGATATATTTGAGCAAGGAACAAAGCAATAGAAAGTAAAGTAAAATGTCCAACCGCCCATCAAAACGCGCCAATGATGAAACCCGCAAAATTGAACTTATTCCTAATTTTTCACCATATGCCGAAGGTTCATGCCTTGCAAAATTTGGTAATACACATGTTTTAGTTACTGCAAGTGTTGAAGAAAAAGTTCCAGGTTGGATGAAGGGCACAAAAAAGGGTTGGGTAACTGCCGAATATGGAATGCTTCCACGCGCAACCCACACACGTGGCAAGCGTGAGGCCGCATCAGGTAAACAATCAGGGCGCACACAAGAAATCCAACGCCTAATCGGGCGTGGCCTAAGAAGTGTTGTTGATTTGACGGCATTGGGGGAGCGTCAAATTCTTATTGATTGTGATGTTATTCAAGCCGATGGCGGAACGCGCACTGCATCGCTTACTGGTGCGTATGTTGCGCTTTCATTGGCGTGCAAATATTTGCGCGAAGAAGGTTTGATAATTGAAAACCCAATTCGCGCCCAAGTTGCGGCAATTTCATGCGGAATTTATAAGGGCGAGCCTGTTCTTGATTTAGATTATGATGAAGATTCAAGTGCCGAAGCCGATGCAAATTTCATAATCGCCCAAAATCTTGGCCTTGTTGAGGTTCAGGCAACAGGCGAAGAAAGACCATTTACCGAAGCCGAATTTAATGAATTATTGTCACTTGCTAAAAAAGGATGTGACCATATTTTTGAATTACAGGCTAAAGCAATAGGCTAATTAGAATTTTGTACCACGTTGCTCCCCTGTGAAACGGGGGAGCTGTCACGATTTATCGTGACTGAGGGGGCGCGAGCGTGAGCGAGCTTCAGGCCTATTTGATATTTACGAGGCTCGTTTCACTCGCGCCCCCTCAGTCACCCTTCGGGCGACAGCTCCCCCGCTTTGCAGGGGAGCGTTATAAAAATTAATCGCCATCATCCACTTCCTCCCCGTCTATCCATTCTAATATGTCGGCGGGTTGGCATTCAAGGATTTTGCAAATTTTTGATAGGGTTGAAAAGCGAATTGCGCGCGCTTTTCCAGTTTTTAAAATTGATAAATTCGCCAAAGTAATGCCAATTTTTTGCGCAAGCTCGGTCATGGAGATTTTGCGGTCAACTAAAAGGCGGTCAAGATTAACTTTGATTGGCAAAATTGAACACCCTATATTGTTAATTGGTCATTTTTACGAAGGCGTGCACCTTCTTTAAAAATTTGCGATAAAAGCAGAATAATAAATACTGCGCCCCATGCAACTAGATTGGGTGCAATTTTTACACTTAAATCACCGTCATCTGGCTGACCGGCAAATGCAATAATAAGGCCAGTTAGGACTTGAATGAAATAACGCGATAATTCCATTATCCCAAGATAAATGGCAATTTTTTTAAGCCTTACACCATTTTCAGGAACAAAAGGGTCGTTTTCAATATGGCTTTGGGTGATTAATTGTAATTGATATGAAATCAATAAAAGTGCGATTGAATGTATCATGCCCGATAAAAGCATGGGTGCAAGAACCCGCCATTCGGAAAACATTTTAAATTCGCCGATTTTACCGCCTGAAAACGTTGTTATGATTGCCAAACCTGCTAAAGCAATGAAAATTGTTAAAACTATTTTGGCACAAAGGTTTAATATTTTTAAACCCCGAAATATCCATTGTGCTAGTCTTTGGTTTTGCATCTAATCACCATTTGAATTGATATATCGCTATTGGTAATAGTAAGATTAAAAAAAAGCAAATTTCACAGGTATATAAATGACATTAAATTTCGAAAAAATCGTTGTTGCCACACATAATAAGGGGAAATTGAAAGAAATTAACGCGCTTTTGTTACCTTTTGGTGTTACCGCAGTCTCCGCAGGTGAAATGGGCGTGGATGAACCAGAGGAAACCGAAAGCACTTTTTTCGGCAATGCCTTGTTAAAAGCCCATCATAGCGCAAAGGCGACAAATCTTCCTGCGCTTGCTGATGATTCGGGCTTAGAAGTTTTTGGCCTTGATGGTGCGCCCGGTATTTATTCGGCGCGTTGGGCGGGCGAAAACAAAGATTTTTATACCGCAATGGCGCGTGTTGAAAAAGAATTAAAAGAAAAAAACGCCCAAGATTATGGTGCAAGATTTGTTTGTGCCTTGGCACTAGCTTGGCCTGATGGCACGCAAAAAGTTTTTGAAGGCTATGTAGAAGGCCATTTGGAATTTCCGCCGCGCGGTGAAAATGGTTTTGGTTATGATCCAATTTTTGTGCCAAATGGCTATGATATTACCTTTGGGCAAATGGATGCCGACAAAAAACACGCCATGAGCCACCGCGCCAATGCATTCAAACAATTGGTCGCCGAAGTGTTTAAAAAATAGATGTCAGGCGCAAATAAAAAATTAGGAATTTATGTTCACTGGCCTTATTGTTCGCACATCTGCCCATATTGTGATTTCAATATTTATCGGGCGCGGGGGCGCGATAATGATGGGCTTTTGGCGGCAATTATGGATGAAATCCGTCATTGGCATCAAAAAACCAATGGGCGAAAACTTCATTCGCTTTATTTTGGCGGTGGAACGCCATCTTTAATAGAGCCAAGTAGAATTGCACAAATCATTGAACTTTGCGATGAATTATGGGGTTTTGAAGAAAGCCCTGAAATCTGCCTTGAAGCCAATCCAAATGAATATGAAAAATTCCAAGATTTTAGAAATGCAGGAATTGAAAGACTAAGCCTTGGCGTGCAAAGTTTTCTTGATAATGGCCTTAAAGATTTGGGGCGCTTTCATGATGCGCAGCAATCAATAAAATCGGTGGAAATTGCGCGAAAAATTATGCCACGCTTATCGCTTGATTTAATCTATGCCCGCCAAAATCAAAGCCTTGATGATTGGGAATATGAATTAAATAAAGCTGTCGCTTTGGGTGTTGATCATATTTCGCCATATCAACTTACAATCGAACCAAATACCGCATTTGATAGAAAACTAAAGCGCGGCGCAATAATAATTCCCGATGATGATTTGGGTGCACAATTTTACGAAAAAACCCAAGAAATTTTGCAAACTCATAATTTTATCCCTTATGAAATTTCCAATCATGCCAAAGATATAAATTCAATGTCGCGCCATAATTTATTATATTGGCAATCGGATGATTGGATTGGAATTGGCCCCGGTGCGCATGGGCGTTTATGGGAAAACGGGCAAAGACACGCCAATTTCAATAGTTTAAAACCTGATGAATATATTGAAAACATAAAATCAAAAGGCAATTCATTGATTGAAAATGAAACCCTTAATGATGAAGAAATTTTCCAAGAATATTTCATAATGGGTCTAAGGCTTGAAAATGGAATTGAATATAAAAATTATCAATTAAATCAAGAAAATTTAAAACATTTGGCGGATTTAGAATTGATTGAATATAATGAAACGCGCCTTAAGCTATTGCCAAAGGCGCGCACAATTTCAAATGCAGTAATTGCACAAATTATTGAAAATTAATAATTTTTTGGGGCAGCATCAATCATTTTGGTGCCATCGCCCGTGATTTCCATAATCGGCATTGCGCGCTCAATAATACCGTCATTAAAGCGGAAATTACCATCAATTCCCACAAAGCCTTTATTGCGTTCAAGCAATCTTGTTGAAATTGCTGATTTTTCGCCATTTTTTGCGGTTTTCGCAATCAAGCTCATGGCGTCATATCCCATACCTGCAAGGCGGGTTGGGGTGCGACCGCTATATTTGGCTTGTAATTCTTTGGCAAATTCATCTCGCGCTTGGCTTTCGGCGCTTACGAACCAACCGCCAAACATATGGCTATCGGTGATTGTTAGATTATCTTTCCAAAGGCCAGTTCCCAATAATTGAACCCGTGATGTTGATGCGCCGTTTAATGATAGGGTTTTTACCAATTGGCGTAAAACTGCCCCGCGCTCTGGAATTAAGATTGCGGTGGTTTTAACATTGCCCACACCACGCAATGAAAGTGCGGCTTTACGCGCGCTTAAATCAAGCGAATTGGCATCACCTTTTGGATTATATTTTTCATTTCCAATAATTTTAATTCCATATTCACGCGCAGCATTAATTGCTGCATTACTAACGCGGTCACCATATGGGCCTTCGGGTAATAATAATTCAAGATTTTTAATACCCCTTGATGCCGCATAAGAAACAATACGGTTTATTTCATCATCAGGAAGGAAGCTAAAAACATAGACATTTTTTCCCGCTTCTGATGTATCGGTTGAAAATGAAAATAGGGTGGTATTATTGGCGCGCGCAAATGGGGCAGATGCTACAACACCACTTGCAAACAATGGCCCAAGGATGAAATCTGCACCTTGTGAAATCGCCTTTTTTGCGCCCATTGCTGCTTCGGCATTTGTATCGCCTGAATCAACGGCAAACATGACAGTTTGCCCATCGCCAAATTTTTGAAGCGCCATTTCGGTCGCTGCTTTTATATTTTCCGCTTCATTTCTTGCGGCAGGGGATTGGGATGAAAAGGGCGCAAGTAGGGCGACCCTAACCAATTTTTGCCCTGCAAGATTGCTTGGTGTGTATGGATTTGTGATTGCAACTTTATAAGTGTCAGTCGGCGTTGCAACATTATTATTGGCGCCGCTATTATTATTAGATGTGGTTTCGCAGCCTGCCAAAAAACCAGTCAGAACTAGGGGAATAATTGCAAGTGCGGTAAAAGTTTTGCTTAAATGCTTGCTTATTTGGTTTTGAATTTGCATATTGTCCTTACCCTTTTCGCGCATTTGGCATATTTATGAAAAAAAATTCTCTTTCCAAGCATATTAACCCCCAAGAACAAGTTTCGCAATCACATTTAAAGTCAAAAAGCGCAGGTCGGCTATTTTTGGTTGCAACACCAATTGGTAATTTGGGTGACATAAGTGCGCGCGCAATTGAAACTTTAAAAGCATGTGATTTTGTTTTGGCCGAAGATACAAGGATTGGAAAAAAATTACTTAGTGCCTTTGGAATTTCAAAACCTGTTTACCGCGCCGATGAAGAAGCAACTGAAAAAATTATTCCGCAAATAATTGATGCCCTCGAAAAAGGGCGCGATATTGCACTTATTAGTGATGCAGGAACCCCATGCGTTTCAGACCCCGGGCAAAGGGTTTCAAGCGCAATTATTGATGCGGGCTTTGAAATCTATCCAATCCCTGGCGCATCAAGCGTCTTAGCAGGGCTTGTCGCAAGTGGGCTTGAAGCCAAGCAATTTGCATTTTTAGGCTTTATCCCTAACAAACAAAAAGCGCGCCAAGATTTTTTCACAAACTATAAATCAATGCCCTTAACCCTAATCATGTTTGAAACAGGGCCAAGATTATTGGCAAGCCTTAATGATATGTATGAAGTTTTTGGCAATCGCAAAATTGCCGTTACACGCGAACTAACAAAATTATACGAAGAAAAACAGCGTGGTTTATTGGGTGATGTTTTAAATCATTACCAAGAAAAAGGCGCCCCAAAGGGTGAGATTGTGATAATTATCGAAGGCGCAAAAGAGAGCCATGATAATTATGATGATGCGCAAATTGAGGAAATGATAAAACAGGCCCTAAAAACCCAAAGCGTGAAAGATTTATCAAACGAAATTTCAAAACTTACAAATCGTAAGTCACGCGATATTTATGAAATGGCGATAAAGATTAAAGATGCTTAAGCCAAAACAAAAGAGTGAGCTTTTTGGGCGGTTTGGCGAAATTGTCGCCATCATTTTTATGGCATTGAAATTTTACCGCCTTATATCATGGCGCGAAAAAACCAAGGCGGGCGAAATTGATTTAATTTTCACCAAAGGCAAAACATTGGTTTTTGTTGAAGTTAAAGCCCGCAAAAGCATTGAAATTGCCCGCGCCGCAATCACCAAAAATCAGCAAAAACGCATTATTTCAGGTGCTAGCCATTTCACTATCCGCAATCAATGGGCGCAAAAAATGGCATGGCGTTATGATGCAATTCTGATTGCGCCTTTTAAGTTTCCTGTGCACATAAAAAATGCGTTTTAGACCGCAAGGCGCGATTTAAGCGCCAATAATAATGTGCCTTCATCAATATTATCAAGTTCCCCGCCAATCGGCAGGCCGTGTGAAAGGCGTGTGATTTTCACATTCTTACTTGCCAAAACCTCGGCTAAATAATGCGATGTTGAAAGCCCATCAACGGTTGCAGCAAGCGCAAGAACCACTTCTTTAATGTGGCCTTGTTCGATGCGCGAAATTAATTTTGGAATTCCCAAATCATTTGGCCCAATTCCATCAAGGGCGCTTAAAAGACCACCCAAAACAAAATATTTACCCCGAAATCCGCCCGCGCGTTCAAATGCCCATAAATCGTTCACATCGGCGATTACGCATAAAAGTGTTTCATCACGGCTTTCATTGGTGCAAATGGTGCAAGGGTCCGAAGTATCAAGATTGCCGCATATATTGCAGGTCTTAACTTTATCTGCCGCCGCCAAGATTGCATCACCCAATGGGCGCATTAAAGTATCGCGTTTTTTCAATAATTGCAGTGCTGCGCGGCGCGCAGACTTTGGTCCAAGCCCTTGAACTTTTGACAAAGCCTCAATTAGGCGGATTAATTCAGGGGCATGTAATGAACGTGAATCTTTAAGCATGAAATCAATATAGACGCGTTCGTAAATTGGCGTCAAACACCAAAAATAAAGGCGGGAAATTTCCCGCCTTTAAAATTATTATTAAAAAGGATTGATGCGGCGCTTTTTCGAATATGCCGTATAGCCCGCATTTGCACCCGCCCTTAAACCAACGCCAGTTCGCATTGGCGCAAGCACCACGCCTTCTGCTTGTTGATATGTTACTGAAATACCAGCGATAAAGAATGCCGCGCCTTCAACCCCTGGATAACGGCGATAAATCGCGGCGGGATTGTTTAATTTATAAACCAAAGTGAAAACTTTTGACGCATTACCACCAGTATCAAAACCAAGAGATGGGCCTTGCCAATAAACTTTTTGGGTTGAGCCATCTTTCATTATCAAAGTGCCATCACCATAACGAAGGCCAAAGCCAATTGCACCAGCAACTTCTGAACCTTGGATATAGCCCACAGGTTCACCTTGATCTTTAAAGATTTTTTGAACTGCCATGCCAACTTTTTCAGAAGATTTACCGAAAAATTTTGCCGCAGATTGGGTAATCTCATCTTGTGTATATGTGCTTGCTTCTTGTGAAGCGACCGATGATTTAGCCTCGGATGTATCTTGTGCAAAAACTGGTTGTGTTATCATCCCAAATGCAAGGGCAGATAAAATTGCGATAGATTTTTTCATTACAAACTCCAATACATCAACTAATGCTCCATAATCGTGAAATATGGCTTAATTTTGGTTAATGGCTTCATTAAAAATCCTTTAGCAAAGCAAAGCTGCATGTATGATGAACGACATTTTGGGAAAAATGCGTTAAGCCCTTTAAATATAGGAAAATCAAGGCTATTGAGGCCAAATGACCAACCAAAATAATATTCGTAATTTCTCTATTGTTGCCCATATTGATCATGGCAAATCAACTTTGTCTGATCGTCTTATTCAATTAACGGGCGGCCTTTCGCAGCGCGAAATGAAAGAACAAGTCCTTGATAATATGGATATTGAGCGTGAACGCGGAATTACAATCAAGGCACAAACTGTTCGCCTTGAATATCCAAAAGATGGGCAAACCTATATTTTAAACCTTATCGACACCCCAGGGCACGTTGACTTTGCCTATGAAGTTTCACGCTCTTTGGCGGCGTGTGAGGGTGCGCTTTTGGTGGTTGACGCTTCCCAAGGGGTTGAGGCGCAAACTTTGGCGAATGTTTACCAAGCGATTGATGCAGATTTGGAAATTTTGCCTGTTCTAAATAAAATTGACCTTCCTGCCGCCGAACCTGAACGTATCAAGGCGCAAATTGAGGAAGTGATTGGCATTGATGCCTCAGAAGCGGTGGAAATTTCCGCCAAAACTGGCTTTGGGATTGATAAAGTTCTTGATGCAATCGTTGATAAATTGCCACCACCAAAAGAAAGCGATGCAAATTTGCCGCTTAAAGCATTGTTGATGGATGCTTATTATGACCCATATTTGGGCGTTGTGGTTTTGGTGCGCATTATTGATGGCACACTTAAGAAAGGTATGCGCGTAAAAATGATGCAAACTGATGCATCATATATTGTTGACCGCGTTGGTGTTTTCAAACCAAAGATTACCGATATTGGCGAACTTGGCCCCGGCGAAATTGGCTTTTTGACCGCATCAATCAAAGAAGTTGCCGATGCCAAAGTTGGCGATACAATCACCGATGAAAAACGCCAAACCAAAGAAGTTTTATCTGGCTTTAAACCTGCGCAACCAGTTGTGTTTTGCGGTCTTTTCCCTGTTGATGCCGCGCAATTTGATGATTTGCGTGCCGCAATGGGCAAATTACGCTTAAATGATGCAAGTTTCAGCTTTGAAATGGAAACATCGGCGGCGCTTGGTTTTGGTTTCCGTTGCGGCTTCCTTGGCCTATTGCACCTCGAAATTATTCAAGAGCGTTTGATACGCGAATTTAACCTTGAACTTATCGCAACTGCGCCATCTGTTGTTTATCAAATTGAAATGAAGGATGGCGAAATCATCCACCTTCATAACCCCGCCGATATGCCCGAAGTTATGAGCATTGAAAATATTCATGAACCATGGATTAAAGCAACAATCCTTACCCCTGATGAATATTTGGGTTCAATCATAAAACTTTGCCAAGACAGGCGCGGCGTTCAACAAGATATTTCATATATCGGCACACGCGCAATGGTGGTTTATGATTTGCCATTAAATGAGGTTGTATTTGACTTCTACGATCGCCTAAAATCAATTTCTAAAGGCTATGCATCTTTTGATTATAAGCCCGAAGATTATCGTGTTGGCAATTTGGTCAAGATGCAGATTTTGGTAAATGATGAACCTGTTGATGCGCTTTCCATGTTGGTTCACGCCAATCGCGCCGAAAACCGTGGGCGCGCAATGTGCGAAAAACTAAAAGAATTAATCCCACAACATCTATTCAAAATCCCAATCCAAGCCGCAATCGGCGGCCGCATTATCGCCCGCGAAACCATCTCCGCAATGCGCAAAGACGTAACCGCCAAATGCTATGGCGGCGACATTTCGCGCAAACGCAAACTTCTTGACAAACAAAAAGAAGGCAAGAAAAAAATGCGCCAATTTGGTAAGGTAGAGATACCACAAGAGGCGTTTATTGCGGCTTTGAAAATGGATGAGAATTAGTCACTTCTGCTACCCTGCAGTGGGGAACTGTAGGCGCTATGCTTTAAAGCCACACGCTCAATTAGCAAATTTTAATTAAAATCTGAACTAAAAATTTAGTAATTTTAATAGGTATTTGCAATTTATTGTTAAATTATTGAGTATTTCGAAAAGAATCACATATTAATACTCTCATTAATGTGGAGTAACTGGTATGCGTGTTTCTGAATACTATAAAATAGGTAAATCTCAATCTAGTTTACCTTTCTTAGATGTTGATATTTATACAGATACAAAACTATTTATAAATTCAAATGCAATAGCGAACCTAAAATCAGATTTTGGCATACACTGCAACGAATTAATTCGAGATTTTTTTTCAGAGTTTTTAAAAGCTGTAAAGTCTGGTAATAATCAACGCGCTCTTATGTTGTTAGCAAATCTTAAAGAACCTAACGAAACCCACTTAGGACTTTCAACGGATGAATCCGATGGTCGTGGTCTCGGTGAGGCAAAAGCAAGAGAGATGTTATTAGCTTTTCGCGAAAGTTATGCCGTAAAGACTGGGCTTTTAAAGGATTTGGAAGATTCTGTGCTCTTGATTGAAGGTATTTCTGTAGATATCCTATCTGATATTATAACGAATATCATACGTGGCCCTCTAATAACGTATACTCAACAAATGTGTGAACTATACGAAATTGAGATGGAGGAAGAAGTTTCATCTGGTCCTGTTTGGAATATTTTGACGAAGAACTGGGAAGTGGATTATGTTAAGCTCCCAGTACCTAATGGCACTAAGTTAATTTTGGTTCCTAAGTCTATTGTAAGAATTGTTGGCGCATACAATGTTGGAGAGTATTATAGGCATTATGTATTGGAACGGCTTCGCGAAGAGGAATTGGGGAAAGATTCTAGTTTGGTAAAGCTTATTAAAAGTGGAAAGAATAAAGGGCGCCACGTTTATAAAAATGATTTACAAGCTAAATATGGAAGTGCTGCAAAGACCGTAGCAATACAACAGACGCAAAAGCATCCAGATTTACTACTGGAATATAAAAACAAAAAGTCAAATCCAACTCCTGCCCTGACGCATTCTCAAATTGCAGAAGCGTTGAATATCGCTCCACCAAACTGGGATGATTTATTAAGAAATGTAGTAATTCTTGAACCCGGGAAGAAAAATGCTTATAAGTATGAGGGAGCAATTTTAGATTTGCTAACTTCATTATTTCACCCAGCTCTTGTTGATCCCGAAGTACAGACTCCTATTGAGGACGGACTTAAACGTGTAGATATTACTTTTACAAATTACGCGAGAACAGGATTTTTTGAATGGCTTTCTAGAAATTTTCATTCTCCATATGTTATTGTTGAGTGTAAAAATTATGGAGCCGAACTTGGGAATCCAGAGATAGACCAAATTGCAATGAGGTTTAAAGAAGGGAGAGGTAAATTTGGCATACTAATTTGCAGGAATATTGAAAAACGAGAAAAGCTTCTGGAAAGATGTAGATTGATAGCAAAGGAGCGTAAAGAATATATAATTGTTTTGGATGATTCTGATTTATCTGAATTGGTTAATGAAGTAAGGGCAACATTTCCTCAAGATTACGAATTTAATTTGCTGAAAGCAAAGTTTAAAGACCTCGTTTTTTGAGTCAAGTTTAGTTTTTATATAAATATTTTCCATTTTAAGCCATTTGCCGATAGTTATGTTAAAAGTAGGGATTGTCTTTATGCGCAAGGCATGAATTTATCTATTGTTATTGCTAGACCAAGTTTTCACCAAAAATTATTCTAAAATTAAACGATTAACCCGCCAATTTTTCCAAATTCTCGACCACAAAGCCATTCACGCTTTTGTTGTTGCTTGCTGCCAAGATTGAGATTTTGCGGTGAAGTTCGGGGGTAAGGCGTAGGGTGAAATTGCCTGAATAGGGTTTTTCGGGGGTTTTGCCGCGTGCGGCGCACCATTCTTTATAATCTGCCAATGTGTCGGCGAATGCGGTTTTTAATTCTTCGACATTGCGGCCTTGGAAAGTTAAAACATCGCGCGTGTTTATAACTTCGCCGTGAAAAAGCCCTGCGTCTTCATCAAGTTCAATTGTTGCAACATAGCCGTCAATTGTTAAACTATTCATCTTTATTCGGGTTAAAACCCGCCTCCATTAAAAATCTTCTTACCGATTTCAGTGCGCCCTTGTCAGTTTCTTTTTCGGGGTGCTGCCTGTGAAAAACCGCATCAATCCCATTTAAAGAAACCCGAACCCGCGAACCACGCCCTTCCGACACATCCGCACCAAGCGCGTGAAACAAAATTTCAATATCAGTCCAAATAACATTTGAGCGAACAGGATTTTGAAAAATCGCAAGGAATGTCTTTCGGCTTTTAGAATTCATAATAAATGATACCATATTTTGATACCATTTGCAATGATTTTATCCACCCTGACCTGAGCCCCAAGTTTCATCCATATTTGGATAGAGTGTTGGTTTAGATATA
>JAPUEP010000272.1 GCA_027492515.1 Hyphomonadaceae bacterium | reverse complement strand
TTGATAAAATTATTTCACGCCGTGGCGTAGGCTCTAGCATCGGTTTTGGCGCAACTGTTCGCGATGAAGATGATAGACGCACAGGCGATGTTCTTAAAGACCTTGAGCCTGAAGATTTGTTGAAATTTGGCCTTATTCCAGAGTTTGTGGGCCGTATGCCAGTATTCGCAACCCTTGAAGATTTGGACGAGCCGGCATTAATCACCATTTTGACCGAACCGAAAAATGCATTGGTAAAACAATATCAACGCTTGTTCGAAATGGAAAATTGCAAACTTACTTTCACTGACGAAGCCCTTCATTCGATTGCCTCAAAAGCAATACAGCGCAAAACTGGTGCGCGTGGTTTGCGTTCTATTTTAGAAGCCATATTGCTTGATACAATGTTCGATTTGCCATCATTCGAAGGTGTTGAAGAAGTTGTGATTAATGTGGAAGTGGTCGAAGGCCGCGCACAACCATTATTAATTTATTCAGAGCGCCGCGAGCAGACCGCATCAAAAGCAAGTTAAAGCAAGCGAACCGCTTTAAATCTAGAAATGCCATTTTCCCCTCTTGAAATTAGAGGGGAAAAATACCATTTTTGATTATTATAGGTGGAAACACCAAAAGTGAGTTTTAATGTCTGAAGTAAAAAATCTTCCCCTATTGCCATTGCGCGATATTGTTGTCTTTCCTGAATTAGTAAGCCCATTATTTGTTGGGCGTGAAAAATCTGTTCGTGCCCTTGAAGAGGCAATGAATGGAAATAAATTAATAATCCTTGCGGCGCAAAAAAATGCCAGCATTGATGACCCGCAGCCCAATGATATTTATGAAGTTGGAACAATCGCCAATGTTATGCAATTGCTTAAATTGCCAGATGGCACTGTTCGTGTTCTTGTAGAGGGGCAATCGCGGGCGAAAATAACATCATTCCATAGCGAAAATGACTTTTTCCGTGTTGATTACGAAGAATTAGAAGATGTTGTTGATGATGGTTTAGAAGTTAAAGTTCTTGCCAAAACTGTCAAAGAGCAATTTTCAAATTATGCAAAATTAAACCGCAAAATACCTGCTGAAATTCTAAATGGTTTGCAAAGCAATGAAAGCGCAAAATCAATTTCAGATGTTGTTGCATCTAATTTGACTGCCAAAGTTGAGCAAAAACAAGAATTATTGGCAACTGGTGATATTGCAAAACGCCTTGAAAAAATTCTCGCCATCATGGATGGCGAAATTAATGCCCTTCAGGTTGAGCGTAAGGTAAGAAATCGCGTTAAGCGCCAGATGGAAAAAAGCCAACGCGATTATTACCTCAATGAGCAAATGAAAGCTATTCAGCGCGAATTAGGCGAAAGCGATGATGATCGCGATGAAGTAAGTGAACTTGAAAATAAAATCAAACGCACAAAACTTTCAAAAGAAGCGCGCATTAAAGCCAATGCAGAGCTTAAAAAATTAAAGCAAATGTCACCGATGAGTGCAGAATCAACCGTGGTTCGCAATTATTTGGATTGGCTGCTTGCGCTTCCTTGGGGTACACAAAAGAAAACCAAAAATGATTTAGTAAAAGCCCAAGAGATTTTGGATCATGATCATTTTGGCCTTGAAAAAGTAAAAGAGCGTATCCTTGAATATCTTGCAGTGCAGGGGCGGGTTGGCAAAATTCGCGGCCCAATTCTATGCCTTGTTGGCCCGCCAGGGGTTGGTAAAACCTCTTTGGGTAAATCAATTGCACAAGCAACAGGGCGCGATTTTGTTCGCGTTGCCTTGGGCGGTGTTCGTGATGAGGCCGAAATTCGTGGTCATAGAAGAACTTATATTGGTTCAATGCCGGGGCGTGTTATTCAATCTTTGAAAAAAGCAAAAAGCAATAATCCATTATTCTTGCTTGATGAAATTGATAAAATGGGCGCCGATTTCCGCGGTGACCCAGCATCTGCTTTGCTTGAGGTTTTAGATCCTGAACAAAATAACACATTTAATGATCATTATCTTGAAGTTGATTATGATTTATCAAATGTAATGTTCATCACAACGGCAAATTCATTGAATATCCATCAGGCATTGCTTGACAGGATGGAGATTATTCGTCTTGCTGGTTATACCGAGGATGAAAAACTTGAAATTTGCAAAAGCCACCTTTTGCCAAAACAAATTAAAGATCATGGTTTAAACTTTGAAGAATTTGAGGTTGAAGATGGCGCAATTCTAGCGCTTATAAGAAATTATACGCGCGAAGCGGGTGTTCGCTCTCTTGAACGTGAAATTGCCAATCTTGCGCGCAAAGCAGTTCGCGAAATTTCACTTAAGAAATCAGAAAAAGTCATTGTTAATGGCGATAATATTGCCGAATTTGCGGGTGTTCCAAAATATAAATTTGGTGAAATTGAAGAGCATGACCAAGTTGGCGTTGTAACTGGCCTTGCATGGACAGAAGTTGGCGGCGATACTTTAAGTATCGAAGCAATTCAAATGTATGGCAAAGGTCGTATGACTGTTACGGGCAATCTGAAAGATGTGATGAAAGAATCAATTTCGGCGGCATCTTCTTATGTTCGTGCTTTGGCGCCAAAATTTGGTATTCGTCCAACTTTATTTGATCAAACCGATATTCACGTTCACGTTCCAGAAGCTGCAACACCAAAAGATGGCCCATCAGCAGGTATTGCGATGATGACGGCAATTGTAAGTCTTTTGACTGATATTCCTGTATCACGCAAAGTTGCAATGACGGGTGAGATTACTTTGCGTGGGCGTGTATTGCCAATTGGTGGCTTGAAAGAAAAGCTTTTGGCTGCATTGCGGGCAGGGGTTACCAAAGTTCTTATCCCTAAAGATAATGAAAAAGATTTGGCGGATATTCCAAATAATGTGAAAGAAGCAATGGAAATCATCCCTGTTTCAAGCGCTGATGAAGTTTTGGCGCATGCATTGGTTCGAAATGTAACCCCAATTGAATGGACAAATGAAGATCAAGAGGCAGCCCTTCGTTCACGAATGGCAAACCCCGGCACTTCTGAGGGTAATGTTACACACTAAATCATACAAGGCGGGTTAAATTACCCGCCTTTTTCATTTCTAAACACTTTAAATTAAAACATTTGGCATAAATATTGCGCAAAGAACAATATTTACGGGAATGGGGCCAAATGAACTCAATAAATGTTTCACAAATAGATAATTTGGTTGCCGATGCACCAAATAAAAACAAAATTTCTGTTGCTGCAATTGCAATTGGCCTAGTTGGAGTTGCCATTTACCTTGCGCTTTCTTTGTTTTTAATGTGGCAAATTAATGCGCATTTACCTGATGATTTCGAAGTCAAATTGTTTGGCCTATCAAAAACTGTGCATAATATTCATGAAAGATTTTATAATGCCTATCTTGTGACGTTCGTGTTATTTCCTGCTGCTTTTGCGGTTGAAGCAATCTTTACAGGTTGGAAAAAATCATCGCTTTATCGAATTTTATTTGCCCGTACAGAATCAATAAAGCTTGATTTGGCTTGCCTTGCTTATGCGCAATTGCAAATTTATAACATTGTTAAATTAATTCTTACCTTTGGTTTGGCGATGATTATTGGTAAATGGATTAATGCCCATTTGGTCGGTATATTCCCGTTTGCAAAAGCACTTTCGCAATTACCAATGTACGCACAAATCCCGTTATTCTATGTTCTTATTACATTATGTGATTATTGGGATCATCGTATTGAGCATACAAAATATTTTTGGGTGTTTCACCGCTTCCACCATTCAGCAAAAGATTTTTGCATGGTAACAACAATGCGCCAACATCCAGTTTCATTTGTTGCGATTTTCATAATCAATTTGCCAATGGCAATATTAGGTGCGTCAACCTCTGTGATGATTTGGGTGAATCTGTTGGTAACAATTGTTGGAATGCTACAGCATTCAAATATTGATACTGATTATGGCTGGTTTGGCAAATGGCTTTTCCAATCGCCAAATCACCACCGCAAGCATCATGAACTTGATATAAGTGGCGGCGTTTATAATTTTGGCCTTATGCCATTATGGGATAAAATGTTTGGTACATGGAAACAAGAAGCCGACCAAACAATCGAAATTGGTGTTGATAAGCCTTATAAGCACGGATATGGATTTTTTGGTGATGTTTTGCGTGATTATATAGATTTCTTCAAAGGCCTTATGGGGCAAAAAGTTGATCCTTATGATTGGGATGCAGCAAAAGAAAAATAACACAATTGAAAAGCCCCCATATTTTGGGGGCTTTTTGCTATAAAGTTGCATTTGCTGAAATTTGCACTGCAAAGAACTGGCATTTGCACTTTCAATTTTTTTTTTGCTAGGCTAAGAAGCGTCCACCTTGAAATTGGGCGATTAGCTCAGCTGGAAGAGCATCTCGTTTACACCGAGAGGGTCGGCGGTTCGAACCCGTCATCGCCCACCATTTCAAGATACTGTGATTGATGTGATAATCATTGGCTTATATGGGTTGATTATTATTCACAAGGCGCTATCAAGCACCATCAATTACTTGATATTTGAAGTTGCGCGGGCGTAGCTCAGTTGGTTAGAGTATCGGCCTGTCACGCCGAGGGTCGCGGGTTCGAGCCCCGTCGCTCGCGCCATTCAAAATCTTTATGATTTTGATTGTCGTTCGCTCCGGTTTATTATTAATCGGTGCTCGCGCCATTTCAAAAAACAAAAAGCCACCCATTGGGTGGCTTTTTTGCTATTTGGTTTATTGATTAATAAGTGAAAACTTCAGTTTTGATTTTTTCTGGTCGGGTTTCATGTGAATTACCTTGGCCTTCATGATATTCATCATTTGGAAGTGCAAGTTTGGTTCCAATCATAACAACTAATAACCAATATAAATCCATA
>JAPUEP010000271.1 GCA_027492515.1 Hyphomonadaceae bacterium | reverse complement strand
TATTATTCTGCCAATTCTATTTCTAATTCACGTATTCCTGAAGCAAGAGCTAGTTCACTGCATACAATTTTTGTAAAATCTTTGCAATCATTCTTGAAAACATGAGCTTGTTGAATGACCAAATTAGACAAATTAAAAACTTCCATAACTTCCGAAGCGTTTGAAGCGGCTATTTTGCTTAATGACAACTCATCATATTGAATTCTCATTTTATCAAAGTCTACAAAGCTTGGCGGAGCAGAGTCAAATAATTTAGTTACTTCTTTTTGTTTTATAAAGAACTGTTTAACTAGCTCTACAAATTGATTCCTGAGAGAAACAATTTTATTGAGACGCACTAATAAATTATTCTTATTTGCTTGCAAAACTATTGATTTAGAGGCAATTGATATTTCTTGTATTTTATATACTTCACCGGCAAGTGGTTGAATGAATTGCCAAAAAGAGGTTGAATTTTCAGTTTCATGTAATTGTTTTTGGTCAATAAAGTAATTTGCCATAGAATATGGATCACCAATTAGGTCAGTGTATTCTATTATGAATTCTTGGATTTTTGACTTGAATTCTTTTTTATCTTGTCTTTTATTCCTGAAAATCAGAGCAACTTCAGCTAAAACAAAACCAATTATTACACCAGAAATAGTGGAAATGAATTCTGGGATTTCACTAGGAAATAATTCGACTCCACAAAATTGTACTGATAACAACATCTACTTCACCGCCCGTTCCAAAACTTCCCGAATAAACCTCTGATACGGCATCTTATGTTTTGCTGCAGTTATTTTCACGGCCTCTAATAATTCGGATGGGAAGCGCATATTTACCTGTGTGTCTTTGGATTTGAACTCAAAGCTCATCGGTTTGAATTGGGAAAAATCCAAATCTGATAAATCTTGGTCAAGGAAGTCTTCGGCTTCTTTGTCTGTTTTAAAGTTTGGAATATTTTTCATAGTTTCTAACCTCTTTTTCGTGCATAAATCTTGCGCTTATTGGGCGTATATAGTTTTCATCATCAATTTTACGCATTGTAAAAGCCACAAAGGCAAATTTTCCACTTTCACTTATTCCAATTGCGATATATCTTTTTTCTTGTTGTGAATGTTTAGTATCAGGGGCAATTTTTGGGTTATTTCGAAAAATAAAATCAATATCTTCAATTGATAAGCCATGCTTTTGGCATTTTTCAAAATTTCCAATATCCCAATCAAAGCCTGCTATATTTTTAAACATTGCTATATTATACATTTGTATATACAAATGTCAATAAAAAGGTGGCCTATGAAGAAATTTTTATTATTACTATTATTTGCGCCGCAAATTTGCCACGCCCAAGATGCCATGCCGTCTGACTTTGTGCGGCTTTCGGATGTTACCACTTCGATTGTTCAAGACATGCGCTATGCGACATCGAATAATTTTATGGGTAAGCCGATTGCGGGTTATAAAAAGGGCGAATGTATTTTAAATTATGATACCGCAATCGCCCTTAAAAATGTTCAGCAAGATTTGGCGGCTGATAATCAGACTTTGGTGGTTTTTGATTGTTATCGCCCGCGTAAAGCGGTTTTGAATATGGTTGATTGGGTAAATTCGGGGGATGGGTTTAATAAAAAATATTTTCCCGCAACCCATCAATCAAAATTAATTCAAGATGGCTATATTTCCGATAAATCAAACCATTCGCGCGGCTATACTGTTGATTTGGCAATTGCGCCAATTCGTAAACCTTGGATAAAATGGTGGCGCCCAAATGTTTGTGGCAATCGGCGCGACCCACAAAGTCTTAATTTTGGAACACCATTTGATTGCTTTGATAAAAAAACGGCAACCGATGATAAATCAATCAGCCAAACTTCCCAAAAGAATCGCCAAAAATTAAAAGCCCTGATGGAAAAACATGGCTTCAGGAATTATAGTGAAGAATGGTGGCATTATACCCTTCGGTTACAGCCGCAAGATGCGCCATTTTATGATTTTGATGTCCAATAATGCTAAGTAAACGCCAATTTATTTGCAAAACTGACATACAATCACTATATGTATTAAGCATAAAATAGGAGGCCAAAATGGCGTTTGATGTAAAAGGTTTACTTGATAAAGTTGGTGGCAATGACCTTGTAAAAGGTTTGTCTGAAAAAGTTGGCGTTGGCGCAGAACAAGCACAAAATGTTGCACATGAACTTTTGGCAAAAGCACAAGAAACAGGTACAAATCTTGTTGATAATGCTGAAGAAGTTGCGGCTAAACTTGGCGTTCCTGTTGAAAAAGTACAAGAAATCGCGGGCGGCCTTGGTGACACTTTAAAAGCTAAAGCTGATCAATTGGGCGAAATGGCAACTGGCGCTTTTGGTGGCGTTATGGCTAAATTGAATGATTCACCGATCGGCGGCGTTCTTAAAGGCCTTGATAAAGATGGTGATGGCAACCCTGTCAATGACCTTGTTGATGGCGCTAAAAATATGCTTGGCGGTATTTTCGGCAAAAAAGAATAGTTTTTCTATAAAATGAATATAGGATGGCGCAAAGCATGGCTTTGCGCCATTTTTGTTTGGAGTTTTTGATGCGTCGAATTTTACCGTTCATATTTGTATTGATTAGCGCACCTGCTTTTGCGCAAACTGGGTTTGGCGGCATAATTGATACCGAACATCAATTTGCCCAAAAAACTAAAGATACAAATTATGCCGAAGGTTTTCTTTCCTATGCCGATAGAAATGCGGTTTGGTTTAATCCAAATCCACGCAATGCTTTTAACGAATTAACCGAAATGGCGAATGCACCAGATGCAAAAAATCCAAGTGCATTGCGTTGGTATCCAAATTATATTGGTGTTTCATCAAGTGATGATTTCGGTTTTGATTTGGGCGCATATTATATCGAAAACACCGATAAATCAGGGCTTTTCTTTACCATTTGGCAAAAGGATGACCAAGGTAAGTGGCATTATACATTGGATACGGGCGCGGCAAGTTTTAATAATATTGCACAAATGCCAAAGGATAATGTTTATTCAAATCTTGAAATTGCCCAAAAGCCACCAAGTAAAAATATTTTCGATTTTGACGAAAAAATCAACGCACAATTATCAATTTCAAATGCCAAAGATGTTTTTGCAAATTATGCGAATGACAAAACCATAATCCTAACTGAAAACATGGTTCCAAGTAATTTTGGCGGGGATAAAAATGCACTTATCGCATCGCGCCCATTTGGTGATTGGGAATTTTCAGGGGTTCAAATGTCAAGTACGCGCGATTTAATCGCAACCTTTGGCAATGTAAAAAATGCCGAAAAACCACTTGGTGAATATGTTCGCCTTTGGCAATGGCAGGGGCAGAAGTATCAGTTGATAATTGATATTTATAAACCGCGAAAAGAATAATTATTCGCCTTTGGCATCATCTTCTTTGAAAATCCTTAAGGCAAGGATTTGGTTTCTTTGTTTGCGTAAAACCACAAATCTAAAGCCGTGGAATGAAAAACTTTGCCCAACATTTGGTATTGATTGCGCCTCATGCAATACAAGCCCCGCAACAGTTACCGCATCTTCATCGGGTAAATCCCAATCCTTATAACGGTTTAAATCACGAATAGGCAGCCAGCCATCAACATTGATAGAGCCGTCGGCCTGTGGGCGAATGCCGGTTTTTTGAATGTCATGTTCGTCAACAATCTCGCCAACGATTTCTTCCAAAACATCCTCTAGGGTTACAAGGCCCTGCAAAACCCCATATTCATCAACCACAAGGGCAAAGTGATTGCGCTGTTTCAAAAACTCCTCAAGCTGTTCTTGAAGTGTGGTTGTATCAGGTACAAACCACGGCGCTTTCATGATTTTTTCAATCTCAAGACTTTCAATATTGCCGTCATTTTCGGCAATTGCGCGCAATAAATCCTTGGTGTGAAGCACGCCAACGATATTTTCCGCTTCATCCTTATAAAGTGGAACGCGTGAATGTGGGGTTGAAATAATTTGGTTTAAAATTTCGCGTGGCGGATTTGAAATATCCAATGTTTTCATTGATTTGCGATGCACCATAATGTCGGAAACATCCAAATCTTTTAAATCCAAAATACCACCAAGGCGATCTTGATCTTCTTTTTCCAAATGCCCTGATTGGCGGCCCAATTCCACCGCGCCGCGAATTTCCGCCAATGCCTGTTCTGTGGTGTAAACTTCGCCTTTTATTCCCATCATTTTCATCAAAAGACTTACAAGTCCAGTGATGACAAACATAATTGGCGCAAGGATTTTCACCATTATTTTAACAGGGAAAGAAACCGAACGCGAAATATCATCGGCCCCATTAATTGCCATTGATTTTGGTAAAATCTCCCCAAAAATCAAAAGCAAGGGGGTAAGGATAATGGTTGAAAGTGCCGCGCCCGCTTCGCCATATAATCTTGTAAAAATAATGGTTGCAATCGCCGATGCCCCAATTGTTACAAGGTTTGAACCAAGCAAAATTGCACCAATCATATCGGCACGCTCTTCAAGCAATTGGTTTACGCGCGCCGCCTTTACATCGCCCTCTTTTTCCAATGTTGCCATTTTGGCGCGCGATGCAGCCGTTAATGCGGTTTCAGCCAAAGAAAAAAAGGCATTCAATCCAATAAGAAAGAAAATCAAAAGTGCCGTATAAATAAGACCATTCATCATTTTATGCCGCTTTGGCGCACTCACTTTCAAGGAAAAGTTTCAATTTATCGATTGGGGCATTTTTATAGACAAATGCGTCGCCAATATTTTTCAAAAGAATTAAATTAATCTGCCCGCCAGAATTTTTCTTATCATGGCGCATAGTTTCAAGCATGTCATCAGCATTGAAATTATTATTATCTAATTTAGTGCGATAGCCGCAATTTTGGATGAAACTTTC
>JAPUEP010000270.1 GCA_027492515.1 Hyphomonadaceae bacterium | reverse complement strand
CATGGTCAACGTGACCAATCGTACCAATATTACAATGCGGCTTAGTCCGCTCAAACTTTTCCTTTGCCATTTTAAAAATCCTATAAAATGAATTGCAAAAATAATTATTCGCTTGATTGTGGACTAAAACCCGCCAATCTCCAAAGCGTTCGGCTCTTTAGGTGAAAATTTATTGGCGTGCAAGAGCCCTAAACACAGCAAAAATGCAATTATAGAAAAATGAAACAATTTTGCATCAATTCAAAGAAATATATTTCAATATTCTTCTAATTAAAGCAATTACAAAGACAATTTGTAGATAAATGGATTTTGTGTCGCGCTATCAAGATGCTGATGCCCTTTTTCAGTAAGCAATGAACCAATAGTATGGCGCAAAACTTTTGAAACAAAGTGAGGATTTTCATATTGTGTTGGTGCAAATAACGACATTGATTCGAGAAGTAGCATTTGCGCAATTCCATAAGTAGTTGATTGCAAAAATGTGATTGCCATTTCTTTATCTGTTTCAACAAAAAACCCACTTTCAATACATTCATCAATAAGGCCACGAACAAGGTTTTGGGTAAAATCTCTTTGCTTTATATAATCTTGGGATGACAATATTTCTTTGGTTTCAAGGTTTTTCATAAGCATGAAGAAACCAGGATGAAGGCGGGAAAAATGAATATAGGCAAAACCAATTGCCGTTAATTTATGAATTGGTGTCTCACAATGCACTTCCAAGGCTATGTCACGATATTTTTTTTGTAAATCATAACCAAAAATGGCGGCAGCAACCAAAAGCGCCTGTTTATTTTCAAAATGACGATAAATGGCAGGTGTCGAAGTATTAATTAATAATGCAATATCTTTAAGCTGAAAATCGAGTGATTTTCTTTCTTTTATAAGATTAGTGGCGGCAATAATCATAGCCTCGTGCATATTTCCGTGATGGTAGGCGGACTTACGCGTAACCTTAAGGTTTTTTTGAATTTTATGCGTCTTATCCATTACTAAATCGACCAATTAAATCTCCAATATGCAATATAATTCGCAAAAAAACTAATGCCATAATTTAACGATTGACATTTCAATGTTAATCAATTTAACAATGTTAATTGATTTAACTTAATCATTCAAGAATATGGAACATATGGGAGGGGCAAGATGAAAAAAAATATATCAAACGCCAAAATAAAAATGCTTTTAGGTGTAAGCTCATTAGTGCTTATAAATTTTATGTCACCAAGCTTTGCGCTTGCACAAGATAAGAATTCAAAAACCAAAGCCACCAATGAAGAAGACATTATTGTTACGGCAACTAAACGAAGCGAAAAACTTACCGATGTTCCAATTGCAATATCGGTTGTAAGCGCACAATCATTATCACAAACTGGCGTGCGTGAACTATCACAATTAACGGGTTTTGTTCCAAATGTTCAAGTTACAGAACATAGTGATTTTCGTTCGGCAATAACAATTCGTGGTGTTGGCTCAAATTCGCGAAATATTGGCTTTGATAGTCGTGTTGGCGTTTATGTTGACGGCGTTTACATGGGGCAATCACCTGCGACCAATCAAGAATTATTAGATTTGGCGCGGGTTGAAGTATTGCGCGGCCCACAAGGAATGCTTTTTGGTAAAAATACTGTAGCTGGCGCAATAAGTTTGGTAACCGCAAAACCTGCCGATACTTTTTCAGGGCAAATAAGCGCCAATTTTGGTAATTATGATTATCGAACTTTAAAAGGCATGGTGAACATACCTTTAGGTGATAAAGCTGCGGCTAAATTTTCGGTTTCTAAAACCTTGCAAGATGGCTATATCAAAAACAAAATCACGGGGAATATGTTGGATGATAAGGATGTTCTTGCTTATCGTGCCCAATTACGTTTTACGCCTAATGATAAATTCGAAGTGAATTTTGCTTATGATGGTTTAAAAGCAGATAATAAAATTATCGCGGGTAAACCTGTAAGTGACATGCTTGGTATTGCACCATTAGCGGGCAATATTGGTCCCGAAGAAGTTGCGTTTTCTTTTGATCCATCTGAAAAACGCGATATTTCTGGCGGTGTTTTAAATCTTGAATATAAATTAGATAATGGGATGATTATTAAATCAATCACTGGTTATCGTGATACTGATGCAACTTATCGAAATGCAACTGATTATTCGCCTGTTGATGTTGTATCGATTGAATATAATGATATTTTCAAACAAACCACACAAGAATTTCAATTAATATCGCCGCGTGATGGCAAATTAACCTATATGGCGGGTGTCTATTTTTATGCGCAAGACGCCGATACAAGCCGTGATGTAACTTTGGGTACAAGCTTTGAAGAAGCCTTTATTGCCAAAGCAGTTGCGCCATCTCTTGCGCCATTGCTTCATTTAGATCCAAATAATTTAACCCCTGCCCAATTGTCATTAATCTCAAGCGTTGCAGGTTTCGGACCAGAAGGATCAAAAATCTTTAATAGAGGTAGCGTGCGCACCGAAAGTGTGGCCCTTTATTTTAATGGTGCTTATAATCTAACCGAAAGGTTGAAGCTTGGCATTGGTGGTCGCTATAGCACCGAAAGCAAAAGTGTGAATTGGCTACTTGATGGTCGCAATTCTGGCGTTTTCAACATTGGCTCTACGAATGTTGATTTAGCTGGCGTCCCGCACCCATTATTAAATGATAGAAGTGATAATTTCTTTTCACCTGCCATTAGTTTGACCTATAAATTTGATAATGGCCGTAACCTTTATGCCAAATATTCTTCAGGCTATAAAAGCGGTGGCTTTAATCTTGATTATATTAATAAAACCGAACTTGCGGCAAATTCTGGCCTTGCTTTTAATAAAGAGACCGTCGATTCTTATGAAATCGGCCTTAAAGGGCGGTATTTTGACCGCCGCCTTGGTTTAAACATTGCAGCTTTCCAAGCCAATTATAATGATTATCAAGTCAATCAATTCGTTGATTTAGGTGGCGGCAAAACTTCAATTCGCATCACAAATGCGGCAAAAGTTGTTACAAAGGGTATTGAGGCTGAATTAAATCTTCGTGTTACTGATAATTTTAATATTGATGCATCTATCGGTCTTCTTGATGCTAAGTTTGATAAATTTGTTGGTGGCGGTTCTGGCGGTACTGATGCGTCTGGCAAAAAGCTTGTTAATGCGCCTGATTTAACCGCAACATTAAGCGCGGTTTATAAACGCCAATTACCAAGCCTAAATTCAACCCTTTTGGTTCGTGCAGATATCACGCATAGCGCGGGGCAATATACAACTGCGGATAATGTGAAAACCACTAAATTGCTTGGTGGGGCATTTGTTCCGTTTGGCTATATTGATGCGCAAACCGAATATAATGCACGCATTGGCTTGATGAGTGCGGGTGAAAAATATCAAATATTCCTTTGGGGCAAAAACCTTAGTGATGAAAAAGGAAAAATTGATGATTTCCGCGATTTCTTTGGAACAATTGTTTATCACCCAAGAAGAGGGCGAACTTTTGGTCTAGAGCTAACAAGCAAATTTTAAAATAACAGATGCCATTTTGATTTTTTATGATAAATCAAAATGGCATTTTTAATTGTGGAAAATGAAATGGAAAATAATTTTATTGAAATAAATGGCGTGAAATTAGCTTATAAATTTATGCAAAATGGTCAAAAAACTATAGTTTTTATTCATGGTAATTCGTCATGTAAAGAAGCATTCAAACATCAAATAGAATATTTTTCAAAAAATAATTATGGGGTTTTGGCAATTGACCTTCCGGGGCATGGCGCATCTGAAAATGCGTCTATTACAAACAATGTCTACACAATGCCAAATTACGCAAAAAATTTAATGAGTGCGATAAAATCAGTCGTTAAGGGCGATTTTATTGTTGTTGGCTGGTCATTGGGCGGCAATACAGCATTAGAAATGGCGGGAAATGACATTGCAAATCCTGATAATAATTTCAAAGGTATTTTTGTTTTTGGTGCACCGCCCGTTGGCCCAGGTCAAGATAGATTATTTGAAGCATATCTTCCGGCAACTTTCGAGTCCGCAGTTGGCGAAGCTGAACCAAACGATGAAATGATTGCAAATTATATTAGTGCAGTTTACGGCACTTTAGACCCTGTCCCATCAGAATTAATTGATGCAGCAAAACGTGCCGACGGTAAGGCACGTGAAACAATGGTTGGTCATTGGATTGGTGGCACTGATGGTCACAAACAAATCGAAACCATCGCAAATTGGGAAAAACCAATCGCAGTGCTTCACGGTCACCAAGACATATTCGTAAACCTCGAATATTTACGCACAGCGCCATGGAAAAACATCTGGCAGGGCAAAGTAATAGACATGCCAAACACCGGCCACGCCCCATTCTTAGAAGATGCTGAAACATTCAACAAACACCTTGAAGATTACGCATCCCAAGTATTATAAAATTCAAAAAATAAACTGAAGTGAAATGTAAAGAATTTTTGAAAACCGCGCTTTTCAAAAATTCTTTTCCGCTTGAATCCAAACGACCAAGTGAGCAAAGCGAAGGCGGGAGTTTGAGTTTTTGGAGCGGGTAGACGGGATCGAACCGACATCCTCAGCTTGGAAGGCTGCTGCACTACCATTGTGCTATACCCGCATTCCTTTTAGCAATTGGAAATCAAATGGTGGTGAGGATAGGATTTGAACCTATGTACTCTCTCGAGGGCAGATTTACAGTCTGCTGCCATTAACCACTCGGCCACCTCACCATATTGATTAATCGGCCAATTGCTAATCAAGGTGGCTGTCTTTATAAGGCATTTTACTTTTGCGCAATATCCAATGTGTGCTCAATTACACTATCAACTGAAAAATCTTTGTTTCAAAGAAATTTTTGGCGACTTTAAATCTGATTTACGCTATTTGGGTGGAATGAAAAACCAAAAACCAAAGAAACCATTCAAATCCGCCCCTTCTTCTAACC
>JAPUEP010000269.1 GCA_027492515.1 Hyphomonadaceae bacterium | reverse complement strand
CGTAAGAATTCTTTTCTTCTTGTTTCTTGCCAGCATTAGCCAAACTATTATCAGGTTTATAAGCGAACAATGTGCCTGTTAAATTTGGACGATGCGGCAATTCCCAACTTTTCAATTTGAAAGGTGCTTTTGTTGGTGGCTCGTCAAAGGTGTAATGCATCCAACCATGCCAATCAACAGGGATTTTTGACGGTTCAGCATAACCTTTATAAATCACATAACGGCGTTTGCGCCCTTCAACGGTTGCATGCGGCTCTTCAAAATATGAATTGCCATATTCATCTTCGCCAACTTTTTTTGCGCGACGACCAATATCAAACAATGCACCAATAGTAGCACCATTCCACCATGTGAAAATTTTCTTAAGCATTAAACACCTTGAATCTTAATTTCAAAAGTTATTAGAGCATATCAAAATAAACTCAATCTTAAAAGCCACACAAAGTTTATTTTTGTGCAATTTAAAACTATAAAACGTCATAAAGTCACTAGTAAATTAGTATTATTACATCAAATCGCCATCAATAAAAAAGCACAAAAAGATTGTAGTTTTGCCCGAATTATGAGCAAATTAACCATTGATTCGAACTTGGCAAAAAAATGACGCAAAATAGTATAAATCCACTGCGCGCTGATGGCTTAAGACAAATGATTTCGCACAAAGCATTTGACGTAACATCAGATTTACCGGCGCAGGCAAAACGTGAAATTGCTATTGATGATTTCGGCAATCTTATCACATGTTTTGCGCCAATAAATTGGCCATTAGATTGCGTCAAACAGGCGTTTTATGCCCTAAAAATGAATGATAATGATGATTTATCAATTCAACTTCATAACATTTACAATCAATATTTTTCATCTGATAATTCAGATGCATATAAAAATAATATAAAAAATATTATATTAGTTGCAACATTACGCAGACGTATATTCCTAAATAAAATAATTGGACAAGCATCAGGCGATAAATCAGCACCAATAAGCAATTCTGACGAAGCAAGCTTTGCAATACATGATGAAATTGCGCGCCAATATCGTATTGCCTGCTCATATACTGGTAATAATATTATCAATCAGGCAATCGAAGATATTGATGATGCAATTGGGCGGGCAATGGGTGAAGGTAAATTTGACCCCAAATCAAATCCTGCGCTTGCAAAAGTAATTGCGAAATCATTTGGGCGCGGCGTCCCTGCGGCAATAATTAAGCGTGCAATTGAAAATTCAATGCAGCAACAGCCGACTGATTTCCCAATTAGTTTTATCGAAAATGAAACCAAAAGACCAAAAATCAAATTTGACGCGATAAAAAGCAAATTAAATAATAAATTTATTTGCGATTTGATTGATGCCCAAGCACAAATATTTTTCAATTCAAAATCGCTTGAAAATAGCTTTTGTTTAAACCTTCAAGAATATGTTACCAATGGCAACTTAGATTTTAATCAAGTTTCACTTGAAGTTTTTGCATGCCTTGAAGCTTTAAACAATCAAGATGCGGAAATCTCAATTGGCATAACAGGTCTTGCGGCGGCCATTATGTCAATGGGTAAAATTTATGATGCGCAAAATATTGATGATATATTATCGCAACTTCAAAATACCATAATTGGCCTTGGTCTTGATAAAAAAGTATATTTTCAAACCGAAGAAGATGAAACAATTTGCGCAATTTTAGGTGCAGATTCAATTGGAATAAAACCTGTTGAAAATTTACGGATTGAATCTTCAATCAATGCAAGTGAAACCAGAATTGGAATTCGTAATTGTGTTATAAATTCGTGTGAACTAATTGGGCAAGAGCTTGAGGAAGTCTATGACAATCTATTGGGGCGTCAAAGCCTGTCAAATTGCCCAACAATTAATTATAGCAATTTAAGCGCGCTTGGTTTTGATAATGATGCAATTGCGGCAATCGCAGATGAAATACCAAAAAAGCGAAATTTATATGATGTCATAAATCCATGGATTTTGGGAATTGAATTTAGCCAAAGTCTTACTGGATATGATATAAATAAAATTATTGAACCCGAATTTTGCCTTTTAAAAGAAATTGGATTTGACGAATTCCAAATTGAAGAAGCCAATAAATGGGTTTTTGGTGATAGTGAGAAAAACCATTTATCGCCTGTTTTAAACCAATCTTATAATAACAATTTAGATATAATTTACAATATAATAGCGCCATATATTAATAATGTATCTGCATATAATATCAACACATCAAATGATTTAAACGGCGCAAAATTTTTGGCAAAATATATTGAAATTGCCAATGAAAACCAATGGCCTGGCATTGAAATAAATAATGCTGGCAAAGGCATTAGCGATATAAGTGAAGAACATTACCAATATCGCAATTACGAACCAGAGCCACGTGTTGAAAAAATAGAGGTTGAAAAAATTGTTGAAAAAACAATTGAAACCCCTGTTAATAGAAAAAAACTTCCCCAAAGGCGCAAAGGCTATATCCAAAAAGCAAAAGTTGCAGGGCATAAAGTTTATTTACATACTGGCGAATTTGAAAACGGCGAATTGGGCGAAATCTTCATTGATATGCATAAAGAAGGCGCAGCCTTCAGAAGCCTTATGAATAATTTTGCAATCGCTATATCAATTGGCCTTCAATATGGTGTGCCCCTTGATGAATATGTTGATGCTTTCATTGGTACAAAATTTGAACCATCGGGCCGTGTTGATGGAAATGATAAAATTAAAAATGCAAGCTCTATCCTTGATTATCTTTTCCGTGAACTTGCGGTATCCTATCTTGATAGATATGATTTAACATCTGATCCATCGCCTACTGATTTCAATTATAGCGAAAAAGATAATGATGAAGATTTTGATGCTTCAAAATTTATCTCAAAGGGTTTTTCGCGCGGCAATATACCAAATAATTTGATACAACCACAATTTGGTAAAAAACGCGAAATTTCAAATGAAAAACTTGTTGAACCCGGTCGATTGGTAAAAGAAGAAGTAAATTATCAAGGTGATCCATGTGATGCGTGTGGTCATTTCACCGTTAAAAAGACAATTGATGGCACAATATGTGATGCATGTGGTCAAATCAAAACAATAAGTGATATTACAAACATCAAAGGTCAAAGCAATAATTAGACTATGTCGATAAATTCACTTTGTATTAACGCGATTTGATTACTCAATTCATACGGCATGTTTAATGCATAGATAATGGCATTTAAAGCATTTATTACCGGAGTGTCCGAAAATGAAACAATTGATTGCAATCACTTTAGCCCTAAGCACAATCGCATTCCCTGCCTTTGCACAAAATCAATCACAAATTGACGGCGTTATGGCGGGTAAAAAATCATGCGCTGGCTGCAATCTATTTCAAGCGGCTTTGATGAACCAAGATTTATCGCGCAAAAACTTTGCTGGTGCGCGCCTGCGCCAATCTGATTTATCACTTGCAACACTTGATTATTCAAACCTTGTTGGCACTGATTTATCAATTGCAAACCTTTATGGTGTTCGTGCAACTGGTGCAAATTTTTCACGCGCTAACTTAGAGCGCGCCTCACTTGTTGGTGCGTATTTTAGTGGTGCAAATTTTTCGCGTGCAAATCTTAATGGTGCCAATATTTCTGGCGCTGAACTTGGTCGTGCACGTGGCCTTACACAGGCACAATTAAATGGTGCGTGTGGCGATGAGGCAACTGAATTACCACGTGGCCTTCATGTGCGTTCTTGTGTGCAATAAATCACCCAAATTACCAATTCTAACAGTCATTTAATTGTTAAAATAATTGAATTATTGCTATAATTTAGAATGTCCAAATCAAACCATTTTTTATTACAGGCTTTTGTTATCCTTGGGGCAATGATATCAAGTGATGTTATGGCCTTTAGTTGGGGTGATGGCGTAAGCGCGTGGGGTAAAGTTGGACGTCCAAATTCGGTTACTTTCTCACGCGGATTTTCTGGTTCTTGTATAAATTGCGACCTTGCTGGTCGTAATCTTGGTGGCGCAAGGCTTAATAATGGCAATTTTGTTGGTGCGCAATTTGCGGGTGCGCAAATGCGCCGCGCCGAATTAGATGGTGGAAATTTTTCTAATTCTGATTTTAGCCGTGCCGACCTTGGTTTCGCATCATTAGAAGCGGCCCATATATTTAATGGTAATTTTGTTGGCGCGACCCTAAATAATACAGAGGCATCGGGGGCAACATTATCGCATGGCAATTTTACAGGTGCGATTTTGGATAGTGCCCAATTTATTGGCTCTAATCTTGCCTATTCAAACCTTACGGCAATACGTGCCCGCGAAACTGAATTTAATAATGCAAATCTTGTTGGTGTTCGCTTAGATTCTGCGGAAATTAGCAAGGCTGATTTTTCAAATGCTAATATGCGTGGTGTTAGGGCAAATAAAACCCGATTCACACAAAATGATTTTTCTGGCGCGAACCTTTCTGGTGCAGATTTATCGAATTCAATCGGCCTTACACGTGCCCAATTAGATGGGGCATGTGGCGATGATAAAACCCGCCTTCCCGATGGATTAAGTGTACCGCCTTGTAAGAAAAGATAGTCTTTATACTTGAAATCTTCTTCTAATTGCTAACCCGGCTAAAAACATTAGTATAAGAGAGCCAAGGCCTTCAAAAAAACCTATAACACGTGTTATTGCACCCAAAATATAATTTTTCTCTTCAATATATAATAGTAGATTATTCCAGTGAGTATCATCACTTTTCAAAGGTATTATAATCAGTTTTGAGGCTGAAGTAATTAACCCAGATACAAGATTTGAAAGTGAAAATTCCAAAGGCCCAAAATCTAGCAAACATATTGCTTGAATAGTGAGAAAAATAAACGCACATGCAAGCCATAAGCAGAATAACCACATTAAAGGTGTCTTTATTGATAATCCATTTTTTGATAGTTTTTCATAGAGCCAATTTGTAATCTCAACTTTTTTTTCACATCTACTTATATTAAGTTTCGCAAAATGTTCAGTATCGTAATAAGCCCATTCTGCTTGCTTATCATTAGTTTTTTCC
>JAPUEP010000268.1 GCA_027492515.1 Hyphomonadaceae bacterium | reverse complement strand
CATTCTTTATCAGGCATATTTTTATCAAGCCCTGGCAAAATTACGCAACCTTTTGGCAATGATGCAACCACGCGCATTAATTCACGCGCCGCAGGAACCGAACCTGTTGAACCCGCGATTATAACAGGGAAATCAGGCGGATTTTCTTCCCATGATTTTGCCAATATTTCGATAGAGCGGCGGCGCTTATTAGCTGGGTCACAAAGGCCAAGTTCGTTAAGTCGCTCTGGCCAATAATGGGTGATGATTTTTAAAAATTCGCGTGATTGTTTCCAATGATCGGCAAGTTCGCCATCAACTAAATCATCAAGTTTTGACCAATCGGGGCCGCCTTCACCGCTTGCCATTAATTCGGCACTATCAAGTAAATCGGCAAGGGCGAATGCGCCATTTATTGCATTATTGGCATCATGTGACCAATTGGCAATTTCATTTCTTTTTTGCACCAATTTTGCAAGTTCGAAAATTTTTCTTTGTTGTGAAATATGGGGTTCAAAATCTAAAAACCCGCCAATTCCTGTAAGATTTATTTCTTCGGGGTCAATGTCGCCAAGGGTGCGAATGCGCGGTAATATAGTTGCGCTTTCTTTGCGAACTTCTAAAAATTCTTGTGCTAATTGGCGCGCGGCACGCCTTGTTGGAAGGAAGATTATGGCATCAGAACTAAATTGATTTTCCAATATTTCATTGGATAAATCACGCGCAAGGATTTGTAGGAAATTTTCATATGGTTCGATAGAATAGACACGCGGCCCAAACCCATCAAAAATTTTCCCAAAATCTGCCATTTTTACCCCTTTAAATTACAATATCAGGATTGTATGACATTTTCGGTCGCAGCTCTTAAATCTCTATTATTTGCTTCAAGATTTTCGATAATAATTTTGCGCCAGTCGTCAAAATTTTTGGCTTCTTTTGCGCCATTTGGATATAAAATACCGCGCGAAGAATTCACAATACCATTTTCAAGGTGATTACCCTTTATTGCAAATCCTGCCAATGCAGCCTCCGCGCTGCCGCCTTGTGCGCCGAAGCCTGGGATTAGGAATTGTGTGTGGGGTAAAATTTCGCGTAATTTTTTTGCTTGGCTTGGCCATGTTGCACCAATAACCACCATAAGGGATGAATATTCGCCATCAAAAAGGCGCGTTTCAAGTTCTTTAAGCGCCATTGCAACCCGCACCCATAATGGTTCATCGCCGCACTCTAATTCTTGAAAATCTTGTGAGCCGGGGTTTGATGTGCGCACTAAAACAGCAATACCCTTATTAAGTTCTTTTGCAAATTTTGCAAAAGGTTCGAGGGTTTCAAGCCCCATATAAGGGTTTAAAGTTATACAATCGCAATCAATTACAGGGCTTGCGCCAAGATAGGCATCGGCATAACCTTGCGCCGTTGAGCCAATATCGCCGCGCTTTGCATCAAGAATATTGATTGCATTTTTTGATTTTACCAATTTTGAAATTTTGGCAACCAATTCAATTCCCTTTGCGCCCCATGGTTCAAAAAGGCCAATTTGCGGTTTGAAGCATGGAACTTTATCGCCGATGGTTTCAATAATTTCGCAAAAGAAATTATCCCAATTTTCGATTTTTTTACCATCGCCAAAAATTGACGGAAGTAATTTGGGAAAAGGGTCAAGGCCAACGCAAAGCGGGCTATTTAAATCAAGGGCGCGCTTATTCAAACGCTTTGCAAAAGAATCAAGATTGGTCATATTTTCTTCTACCAATTAATTGATGCATTTAGAAAGGAAAAATGCGGCTTTGGGCTTTATTTGTCGCATAAAAATAGTTAAAAGCCGCGCGATTGTTTTGGTTATGAAAGTGAAAATAAAAAATGGGACTTAATGTAGCTGTTGTTGGCGCAACTGGAAATGTTGGCCGTGAAATGTTGAACATTCTTGATGAACTTGAATTGCCAATTAATAAAATTGCTGCTGTTGCATCACGCCGCTCATTGGGCCGCGAGGTTTCATTTGGTGACAAAGTTCTTAAGTGTCAGGCTTTGGATAGTTTTGATTTTTCAGATTATGATATTGCGCTTATGAGTGCGGGCGGTGCGGTTTCAAAAGAATGGTCACCGAAAATCGCGGCACAGGGCTGTGTGGTGATTGATAATTCATCACAATGGCGCATGGATCCTGATGTTCCTTTGGTAGTTCCAGAAGTGAACCCAGAAGCATTAGAAGGCTTCCGCAAAAAGAACATTATTGCCAACCCAAATTGTTCAACTATTCAAATGGTTGTGGCGTTAAAACCTTTGCATGATGCAGCGAAAATTAAGCGCGTTGTGGTTTCAACCTATCAATCAACCTCTGGCAAAGGCAAAGAGGCGATGGATGAATTATGGACACAAACTAAAGGCATTTTCACAAATCAAGAAATTAAACCGCAAAATTTCACAAAACAAATTGCCTTCAATTGTATTCCACATATCGATAGTTTCCTTGACGATGGCGCAACTAAAGAAGAGCAAAAAATGACCGATGAGACCAAGAAAATCCTTGATCCATCAATCAAAGTTATTGCAACATGCGTTCGTGTTCCAACTTTTGTTGGTCATGGTGAGGCCGTAAATATCGAATTTGAAAAACCGATTAGCGATTTAGAAGCAACAAATTTACTTAACCAAGCATCAGGTATCGAAGTTGTTGATGAACGTGATGATGGCGGCTATTGCACAATTGTTGAATGTGTTGGCGAATATGACACATTCGTTTCACGCATCCGCAAAGACCCAACCGTTGAAAATGGTCTTGCGATGTGGGTTGTATCTGATAATTTGCGCAAGGGCGCGGCGTTAAATGCGGTGCAAATTGCAAAATTAATGCTTGATAAAGGCTTGATTGGAAATAAGTAATAATAGGCCCCTGATTTTTTCAGGGGCTTTTTAATAGCGGGAGCATAAAATGGGAATGTTTGATAAAAATCCTTCGCCAAAGCAAATTGCAAAAGCACAAGAAAGAATGACAAATTTGCCCATTGAAATTCGCGGCTCTAAAATTTTTATATTAACAATAATAATTGGGCTTGGTTTTCTTATTATTGGAGTAATGATGGGGCTTGATGGGCAAAAAGAAGGCTATTTAATTGGTGGATTTTTTAGTCTTGCCGCTTTTTTTGGGATTTGGGTTTTATCGCCAAACGGCCCGGTTCTTACAATTGATAAAGATGGATTTGAATATAAAAACCTGTTTAAAAGTGAAAAGATTAAATGGTCAGATGTCAAAAGCTTTGGGATTTGGCAATCAAGGGGCAATAAAATGCTTACTTGGGTTTGGGTCGATAGATTAATTGAAAGTGGCGAACGCAAAAAAGGTTTTGGATCTTCTTTGATGGGCTTTCAAGCATCATTCCAAAATTATTATGCAATCGAACAAAAAGAATTATTGGCATTAATGAATATGATGCACGAACAATATGGTAAAAAATAATAAAATTTAACCATATTAATCAGCCAGATATTAATCGCATTTTGGTAATTTCCCTTTGGCGGGGGAATTTATGGGGCTGTTTACTTTATTTAGTATAAAACCATCACAAAAAGATATTGAAAATGCTCAAAATAGGTTGGCGCAAATGCCGATTGAAATTGGGGTTTCAAAAATAAAATATGGGTTTTTGTTTTTACTTTCGATTGTTCTTTTATTTGTTTCGTTAAAGAATGAAATGAATGGCAATAGTTTAAATTCTAGTTCTGCAATATGGTTTTTGTTGGCGGCGGGCTTTTTTGCTTATATGTTATCGCCATTTGGGCCGACTTTAAAACTTAATGAAACGGGTTTTGAGGCGCGCAATATTTTTAAAACCATTAAAAAAGAATGGTCGCAGATTGATGATTTGCGTGCGATGAATATGCATGGAACAAAATTTATTTCATGGAAAGATGCGCGCGACCCCATAATTGATAAACCAGAAGGGTTTTTTAGCAAAATCATTGGTTATTCTGGCGTTTTTAATAATGATTATGAAATTTCAAACCGCGAATTACTTGCGCTTATGACACTAATCAAAAACCGGCAATTTGGCGGGGGTATGCGCCAAACACAAAATTACCAAAGCGCATATTCGCAATCTAATAACGGAATTATAAATAGTTTTGGGCGTCGCGCGGGCTAATTTTAACCCGCAACTTTCATAATATAATCCCATTCATCCTGTGTTACAGGCTGCACCGATAGGCGTGAATTATTGATAAGCACCATATTTTTTAATTCGGGCGTTATTTTTGCTTCATCAAGGGAAAATGGGCGCGCCATTGGTTTTGTCGCCTTGAATTGAACGCATGACCACTTTTCATCAGTTGGATCGGGGAAATCCTCTTTGATAACTTCGCATATTCCAACAATCGCTTTACCTTGGTTTGAATGATAGAAAAAAGCTTCATCGCCAATTTTCATGGCGCGTAAATTATTGCGTGCGCCATAATTGCGAACCCCTGTCCATGCTTCGCCTTCATTGCCTTTTGCGACTTGTTGATCCCATGACCAAGTGTCAGGTTCAGATTTTATAAGCCATTTTGCCATTCTCATTCTCCTGTTTAAGAATGGCAAAAGATTCGCTATATTACAAATTTATTGCGCATTAAAAATCTTTGTATTGGTTTTTAGGCGCAAAATTGCCATTGCCAAACCGATTATTGAAATAAAAATACCCCGATAATTTTCAGGTATCAAATTCACCAATTGTGCCTGTTGCAGCAACCCAAGCAAAGTTATAAATGATGCAACACCTAAAGTGCGAAAACCTTTCATCCTATTCTCCTTAAAAATAAGGAGGATATTGGGGATTTAGTTTGTGGGGATTATTAAAACTAATCCCCAAGAAAATCGCGAACTGCGGCGCGTAAGTTGTTACTATTTTTTTCTAATAATTTTTTTGCTTCATCATAAGATGACGCGCCATAAGAAATTAAAACCGCCGATTTAATATCGCCATTTGATTGTTCAACACATTTTTTTGCAAATTCATAATCAACACCGCTTAAATCACTAACGATACGTGCGGCGCGGTTTCTTAATTTTTGATTAGTGGCAATCATTCCA
>JAPUEP010000267.1 GCA_027492515.1 Hyphomonadaceae bacterium | reverse complement strand
GATTATATGGCGCGTATTTCCTTCACTTATTCAGAAGATAATCAAGAGCAATGGCGAAATTACAGATTAAGATTTGCAAGTTCACAAGATATTCACAAGCCAACGCAAAATCCATTGAATTTTAATTATGTGATTTCAGGCGATAAGCCAAAATGGCGACCAATTAGAATTTATAATGATAATTTAAAAACTTATATTGAATTTCCTGAAGCTATCAAAACCACAGAAGCGCCAGCTCTACTAGTTTTAGATGATAATAGCCAAGAGCAATTGGTAAATTATAGGATTATCGGAACCCGATATATCATAGATAAAATCTTCGATAATGCTGAACTAATTGGCGGCACTGGCAATAAACAAACCAAAGTAACTATCGCAAGAAAGGAATAGAAATGATAAAATATAATTTCATTTTACTAATGCTAAGCCTTTCATTTGGTGGCTGCACCACAATTAATTCTTTTAAAGATAGTTTTGAAAAGCCAAAATTTTCGCCTTCAATTCTTGAGCATAGTGATTATATTTCATCGGCAATAGCAGATTGGATAATTGAAGAAGCGAAATCTGAAAACACCCAAAGAATTAGGATTTCAAACATAGATAAATCAAATAATTTTGATGTAATAAATTCTAATATAATTGAAAAATTAAAATCTAATGGTCTAAATGTTACCAATGAGAATAATAATTCTGTTTTGAGTTCATCCTATTTGGTTAGTGAAATCGACGATAAAATTCTCATTAAAATTCAGACCAAAGAACAAGAGGTTTCAAAGCTTTTTGCTAAAGGCGAAGCTAATTCAATTATTCCTATTTCACCATTAAGTGTAAGGATTTTAAAATGAATAATAATCAAAAACTCGACCCACCTGAAGCCTCCCCATCACTATTAGGACGTTTGCCGACAAGAGGCATAGGGGTTCGCCGATTGAATAATGTTCCTAAACATATTGCTATAGGCCTTGGTATTTCAGTTGTTGCTTTATTAATGTATGCAACCATTGCACGTGGCAATCAGCAATATAAGAAAAGTGATACGTCTCTTAAAGCTTCCCAAACTGCATCACCCCCAAGAGAGATAGCGCAAGAACAAAATACTAGCATATTGGCTGGTACTCCAACTAATGAAATAATAACGCCCTATGACGAAAGCACCAGCCAAGTTCCTTCAATAAACAATTCACAATCACCGCCTCCAATGCCTATTGAGAATAATAGTGTGCCTGCTTCCCCTTATGCTGAACAATGGGCTAATTATAAACAAAAGCAAATTTCTGCCAATCAAAGACGCGAAAGTGCTTTAATGGCTGCTCTTAACTCACCAACTACAATTCAATCAAAGCAAAATAATAATTCCCCATCAAGCCAAAATACAGGAATTGAAATTGGCGGTTCTTTTGCCAATAATCCTGTGAACATGGCAGGCTTAATTGCAAACAATGGCTCTAATTCTGGCGGTGATAATGATGCTGAATTTAATGGCCAAAGTGCCAAACGCGGCTTTCTACAACAAAGAAATATTTATTCTAATTATTCTAATGCGATGAAAACGCCTGCAATATCAATATATGAATTAAAGGCTGGTTCTATAATTCCTGCTATAATGATTAGCGGGATAAATTCAGATTTACCTGGTCAAATTATTGGGCAGGTCTCTGAAAATGTTTATGATAGCGCCACAGGCAAACATCTACTTATTCCACAAGGTGCAAGACTAGTCGGTATTTATGATAATGCCGTCACAACAGGACAAAACCGTGTTCTGATTGCTTGGAATAGGATTATCTTTTCAGATGGTGCATCACTTAATTTAGACTTGATGCCAGCGTCTGACCAAAGTGGATATGCTGGATTTAATGATAAAGTAAATAATCATTTTGCAAAAACATTTGGTTCTGCACTTTTAATGTCAATCTTCTCGGCTGGCGTTCAAGTATCGCAACCGCAAGCCACAAATGGGCAGAATATTAATTCAGGGCAAACCATAGCAGGGGCAATAGGTCAACAATTAGGTCAAGCAGGAAGCCAAGTCATTGGGCGCAATATCAGAGTGCAACCCACATTACAAATTCGTCCAGGATACAGGTTTAATATTAGTGTGACTAAGGATTTTATTATAAGTCCAGTTGAAAAATGAGAACCATCAAGATAAGGTCAAATCTGTCCTGCCTGTTTTAGAACGTCCGCAATAGTTGCCATAGGCAAGATTAATGACAATTCTTCATCTGCTAATCCAATTGCGCCATATGCCTCATACCAAGATTTAACCCCAGCATTTTTGGCATCAATCAAAAGCCCAACACCGCCAACTGACTGTGCGGCAAGCAAGCATCTTTTCCCTGCCGCTACAAGCAATTGTCCGCCTAAGCCTTGACCCTGCAAACTTTTATCAACTGCCAATCTTCCTAATCGAAATAATGGAACCTCGTATTTCGCTAATCCACGCTTTATGATTTCAGGGGCTTTTGAAAATTCTATCGATGCAGGACTTAAAGAGTAAAAACCCAATATTTGATTTGGAGTTGCATTTGAAATGGCACAAAATGTTTTCGAGCCACCTTTTTCATGGGATTTGCGTGCATGTTGGCGAATGAATTCATTTAACGCATCATCACCGCAATCAAATTCTGCACGATTATGACTTTTGGAAATAGGCTCTTCATGCCAATCAGAGACTAACATTATGATTTAGGTAATGCACGTGCTGCTGCAAGCAATTTGGCATTTGGTTTGGGTGGGTTTTCCAGAGCATCTAATACAATCAAACTATCACGAGTAGATAAAGCAATTCTCTCTTCCTGCTCTACGATTGCTTTTGCCGCGTTCAAAGATTGGTTCATCATGAATTCAGTTAAATTGGTTCGCGAATATGCAACTGCACGCATAAGTAACGACTTATCCTCCGAGCTAACTCGAAGCGACAATCTCTCACTATCTTTTATTGCCAAACGCGCCACTTGAAACATCCTTTGTACAGATTGAATACATACATCAAACAGTGACAAATATCAAGGTTTATTTATATTATCGGAAAATAATAATTATTTCCGAGAGTAAACTGAGGTCTCTGAACGATATGGATCAAGCTCCTCAACCAATATTTCTTTGAAATTTTCAGTGGGCGGCGCACTTAATGTAACATTAGCCGTTTCAATGGCAACTTGCTGAGTTTTAGATAATTTTGCAATATTCCCACCTTTATAATATTTAGCGACATATCCATTACGAAAGCCTTTAACCATATTGCCAGTATTATAAGCTGAAAGAGCCGCCCTTAATGCATTTTCACCTGGTCCATAAATTTCAACGGCTTGGGAATAATTTATAGATAATATTTTAGTGCCAACACGTATATTAGTGCATGGATCAAACATTGCTTCTGGACTAAGCCCAAATCTTCTCATACTTGCGCTATTAATCTGCATTAATCCCATATCTATATTCTTGCCTTTGGCAATTAGTTTCCTTGCAATCTGTCCAGCTTCTGCGGCATTTGTTGGCCTTTTATTATTACTTCCGCCAAAATTAACCCCTATTGCATAAGGATTTCCAGCACTCTCAACTTGGATAATAGCGCGAACCGTATCTGGATGGGTATTATATGCGCATTGCGCAATAAGAGCTTCTAACATATTCAAATCCCTTTGCGAAAATCGACTTTGAAACTTTCAAATGAAGTTCCTCGGTTTGAAGAACTTAGATTTTTCACCACTTTAATAGGCGGCTCAATTTTTGCCCTTAGTGAAAATATCGGATCTTGAAAATAGAGAGTTTGCGTGCCCTTAATCGGTGCATGACCCGCCACAAAAACTAAAACTTCGCCTGCTTCAACAATTTGGTCACGCGCGTCTTTCCGTGGGGCTTTAAGCCTTAATGCTTCATCCACCGTTAATAGTGGCCTTGATAATTCGTGATAGGCGCGATTAACATTTTGAAGCACTACTCCAAACCGCGCACCCGACGTGGTGAAGTCTTCTTTGATGACGGTCATGGTGCCACTCATGCCACTTAGCCATTCTGCTGTCTCCAGCCTGTTTGGCGCAAATGCAATTCTAACATGGCAATTGGCAGTGATAGTTTCATCAGTGCCGTAGCCGGTTTCGCGACTTCTAAGTTGCGCCATATCTTGGCAAACAATATAGGCTTTAATGCCATAGCCCGCGATAAAGGCCAAAGATTCTTGAAATACTTCGAGCCGCCCATAGGAAGGAAACTCATCAAGCATCAATAATAGTCGATGCTTATGCGATGCTAATGGTTTGCCATTTTGAAATTTTAACTCCGGGCGCAAAAGCACGCGAACGATTTGATTTAATATCATTCTAATTAATGGCTTTAGGCGATCCTTATCTTCCTGACGAATGACCAGATAAAGACTATGCGGTTTTTCAGCATCCATCAAATCTTCAATTTGAAAATCACTACGACTAATATTGGCGGCAATTAATGGGTCGCGATATAATGCCAAATAAGACATTGCGGTTGACAAAACTGAACCGCGCTCTTCTTCATGGCGATTAAGCATGTCCCGAGCTGCCGCAGCCACGCCAATGTGAACATTTTTTCCATAATATTCCTGCCATTGCTGCATTTCAATTTTGTTATCGGGATCTTTTGGAACAATTGCGACCTTCCCAACCAAATGCTGATTGAAAAGCATTTGCGAATAATATTCGTCGATTGAACGCGAAGGGTCTGAAAGTGCTAATGCTACATCAGCGAGATTGACCATTTTGCCTTTGCGCTTGGCTTGGTAATATTCATGCAAAACAACGCCAACCAGAAAAGCGTGGGCAGTTTTTGACCAATGGTCATTTAATCCTTTGCCATCGGGATCCACCAAAATATTCATTGTATTTTGGACATCACCAATTTCATTCTTGGTTTCAAAACGAATGCAATCAAGTGGGTTATAACCTGCTCCGCCTTCGGAAGATGCAGGATCAAACCTAATCACAACATTATTGGCATGTTGAGTGCGCCACCCTGCGCTCATATTGAAAAGCTCACCTTTGCTATCAAGCACAACGCAACTTTCACCCCAACTTAATAATGTCGGCACGATTAAGCCAACACCTTTTCCTGAGCGTGTTGGCGCCAAGAGCAAAACATGTTCTGGGCCGTTGTGGCGGAGATAA
>JAPUEP010000266.1 GCA_027492515.1 Hyphomonadaceae bacterium | reverse complement strand
CATCAAATCGATGATTGAAGGCTGCGAATTTCTTAAAGACATTCACGATAAATATTTCCCAAATGGCGAAATTTCGTATCGCCAATTTTGCTATTATGTGAAGGAATTGGAGTTGATAAACCCGCTTCATTCACAGAAAAAATTTGCGGAAACAAGGCCCGTCGAAGCGACTTCTGAACCCACTCCCAATCGACAAGAAGTAAGTTTATTCCATAGCCCAACTTTGCAAAATCGTGACGAAGTCTATTGATAGGAGTGTTGAAAATGAACTCAATAAACCTCATTTTGCAGGCTAAAAATGACGTAGGGAAAACCTATATCGCATCAATCTTGGCTGAATATTTTCAGGCAATGGGTCACGAATTTCGCGCCTTTGACGCGGACAAATCCAAAAATTCATTTTTTAAATTTGACGGATTGAAAGTTGCGCCTATCGAAATACTGGACGCAAACCGACACCTCAACCCGACAACATTTGACAAGTTTTGGGCAGAAGCGATTTCACATAATAATAACTTAGTCATAGATACTGGAGGCGATATTTTCGAACCGTTAGTGCAACATTTTGTTAAAAATGGGTTCGATAATTTAATTGCTGAAAGCACAACCGAGATGATCGTGCATACCGTCATCGCTGGTGGCGATAGGCTCGATGACACCATAAATGGCCTTGTCACACTGTGCAATAAACTGCCGTCTAATATGAAAATAGTGGTGTGGTTGAATGAATATTTTGGCCCGATTGAAGTCGCCGGCAAGCCATTTGAGGGGTTCAAAATATATGAAAATAACCGTGAAAAAATTCATGGGATTGTCAAAATTAGAGAGCAGGATTCTGACCATTTCAAGGCAGATTTACTCAAAAAAAATGCTCTGAAAATGACGTTCGAAGAAGGCATTAAATCGGAGGAATTTTACGTCCTTTCTAAGCAAAGATTGAAGATGGTTCAACGTGAAATATTTGAGCAATTAGACTTAATTTTCTTTCCTCCTGAGGCATTAGATTCTAGCCACGAAGTGCTAGAAATTGTCGAAGTTATTGACGAAAAAACTCCCCCCAAAATACCTGAAAAAGGAGTGGCAATTCAAGACAAAACTCTAAACGAAGAAGCGATAACAAAATATACTGATGCAATTAATACGACATTTGAAAAGCATTTAGACCAGCTATCATCAGCAAATGCGTTGCACTTTAGCGAAACAAATCGACGCGCTGAAATCATTGTCACACAGGCCGCAGAATATCTGACGAAGCAATTGCATCAAGCCGCAGAGGAAATCATTGCTAGCACTTCAAGGCTGCTAGCCGCGCAAATAATTGAGGCAAACAAGGCGGCGAACGATGCGAAAAATTCTCGAAATTGGGCGATTTTTGCGGCGGGTGGGTCGTTAGTTGTTGTGGCTGCAGCGATTATTGATAAGCTTTTTTAACGGCTTTTAGGCAAGATTTTTGCGGCTCAGACTTATTTTTAGACTGAATTTACAAGCGCTCTGAAAGCTGCCGAATTTCACCAATTATAATTTTTAAAATTGGCTGTTCCTTATAATAAAGCGCACTGGTAGAATTGTATGCGGCTTCATACATTTTGAAAGTTGCTTCTTCGCTTAAAATGAAAGCCTCATTTTCCGAGATGTTTTGATTGTCCGCATTTGGAAAGCGACGTTCTTTATGGGCTTTATATTCGTCTGTTCCGATGAATGCCAAAACATCTTTATCCTGCAATAGGCAATAAACATCATAATAATGTCGCATGAAATTTTTCGGCATTGTTCCGTCTTCTTGCTGCTTGCGGAATTTGGTTGATATAGCTTGCAGCTTTTCTACAAGAGTATATCCAGCATGATAACAGGCAACATCCTTTGCCCTATTGTCGATTATATCGACTTTATCTTTTGCAAAATCATACGCCCATGAACTTATGGTTCTTGGAAAATTTGGGGTAATGTCATCAAAACCTAATTCCAATAAAATGCCGTCTTTAAGACCCGCGATTTGATTGGTAGTTGATTTGTAATTTAGGCGAATACCACCGCTTCGATATTTCTCGTCATCAAATTCAATGTCACGAATGACACTTTCAATCCCATCAATTTTAATCTCGCTCGCAAGCCAATCATAGAAATTCTTGCGGCTTTGGATATGGGTTGCTTTATCGTGGTTTCGCCCTGTTTTAACCTTACGTTCGGTTGGTGGCTCAATGCGAATATCAATGTCTTCGGAGAAGCGGTGTATTAGGCCTAAGCCTTTTGACAATGACGTGCCGCCTTTAAGTTCAAACTTTAAGCCCATTGTTTGTAGTCCATACAAGCAATGCATAATCCAATAGTCTTTTTCCACTAAAGCGGGGTCTATCCCCATTTGATCGGAAACAATGCGGATTAGGTCGTTAAATTCAGAATGACTATGTAAGAATCCATTATCAGACATAATTTAGTCTAGCTTCTGGTAGTAATTTGGCAAAGAGTTTCTTCGCTTTTACGCCGCCATATTCCAGCACGGCATTTGCAACTTTATCTTTGTTCATTTGCGCCGCCTTCTTGCTCACTTGTTTTAATACCAATTCGCTATCTTCCGCTAATTGAGAAAGGTTGTTCACGGCATCTACCAGTAAAAATTCTTCTGTTGGTTTTGATGGAAAGTAAGGTTTCATTGCAAAGCGAAACTTACGACCGCCCAATTTAAATACCCCATGGCGCTTGTGATTATAAACCACGGTTTCATTATAAAGCTGTGTAGTCCCTAGCCCCAAAGAATTATATAAATTTGGTGATGTAAGCATAAAGCGATGATCTTTTAGAAACGCGCGAACGAGCGTTTCATCATCGGCGGGTGCAACACCAAATGATGTTGGTTTTGGGCAAAGATAAAGGCCACCAGATAATTTAACCAATAAACCGTCTTCAACTAATTGTTTTAGGTGGCGATCAACCGCGCTTGACCATGCTTCAATGTCAGCGCGTCTATATACTTCGCCCTGCTTCAAATGCTGTTTTAGGTCTTCTAGTGCGCTCATGTCATTTTCCTCTATTCCCAATTTAAGGGATAAAGGTTAATATTGCAAGAATTATCATTTAAAATTCATGCAAATATAATATATTATTATCAAAATGGCGATATTTAATAACTTATGAGTTATTAAATATGGTATGCGGTGATGGGGGCGGGGGAGCAAACTGAGAGGTAAAACCCTAATAGATGGGCAATAAAATGTACAACCGATTAAGTCCTTACGGATATTGCACGTTTATCGCCTTTACTCTATTTTATCACCACATATTCTTTGGGGGATTACTTGGTAACAGATTTAACATATGGCGCTGAACATAAGAATCTAAACTGGGGCTCCGCATTTATAGAAATAACAGGGAGCAGTTCTCCGAACGTTTTTATTTGTCATGTCAAAATTTCAGATCTGGTGAAGTTAGCAGAACAACTGTCTAATAAAGTCTTAGATCGCTCATGGATTATGGATTTAGATTTTGGCTCGAGACTTACGTATCAACAAACAGTAGAGGAAACTGCGGGGATTTTAATACAGATTATTCAGTCTTCTGTAGATAATACGATTTCTAGTGAGTTTGGAGAAATTATGGTTTCTATGGGAGCCTCACGGGCTCTGGAAGCAATTTTTAAACACACATCAATCCCACTCGCCGAACTTTGGAAACCAAAAGCTAAAGGAAATGAGGGATTTGACTTCCACACAATCTGCCCAAACAAAATAATCAACTTTGGCGAAGCAAAATTTTCTAGCTCCTCGAACCCATATGGAGGAAATACGGGAGACAGTACTGGCGCTGGGGGACAAGCTGATGGCTTTATTGAAAAAGGTAAACACTACCGAGACCGACCTCTTCTTGCCGAAGTTGGGGCTGAAGAAGCTGCTATTGATAATCTGAAGAAGCAAAATTTTGGTGTAGTTCTTGCTTTTTCAATGAATGCGAAAACCCCATTAAGCGTCTTTCAGAGTGCCCTTATAAAATCATTAGAATATCAAAACCTTAAAAAAGCGAAAAACATCTATATTGTGGGAGTTACCCATGAATCTGCATAGTATTAAGAATACTGATAATGCTTCAGGCGAACTCTCTATAATTTTACAAAGATTGCATGAACAGGGCCCAAAAGACCCCCAAACACTCGAAACTCTAAGCTTCTATAAAGAGTTTCATCCTGAAGCTTTTGCAGAGATAGAAGAGAAGATTTTGTCTGCACTAGGGCTTTTCTACAAAATAAAGGAGCCTGATAATCTTTACTCGTTTATGATGTCTCAGTTTGGGATACACCATCAGAAAAAGTACGGGGCTGCATTAACGCCCGTACAAGCCAGCATACGTCGAGCAGTAGATAACAATCAATTTACATCTATTTCTGCACCTACCAGCGCAGGAAAATCTTATTCTATTCGGGATTTAATCTCGGAAATTACTGGTGATGCTGTAATTGTTGTTCCATCAAGAGCGCTTATTGCTGAGTACGTCAAAACTTTGCGCGACAAATTTGGAGATAATAAAAATGTTATGATCTCTTCATTTGTAGATTTAGTTTATACTAAGCGCGATTTAAGGCGCATTTTCATTCTAACTCCCGAGCGGTCAAAAGACCTCTATAAAATTAAAGATAAACTAAATATCCAAACATTCTTTTTTGATGAAGCTCAAACTTCTGAAGATACACAAAGAGGCATAGTTTTCGATGTTACTGTCCGCCGCGTTAAAAAACACTTTCCTAACGCCAAAATAATTTTTGCTCATCCATTTGTGGATAACCCGCAAGCTCAATTTTCTAAACACAACATTCCACAAAAAGAATCCTATGCACAATCTTATACGCATGGTTCCGTTGGTCGGATATGTATCTTTAAGCACAAAAACGGCTACGACTACTATTTTTCACCTTACATAGAGAACGGTCACCGAATACAAAATTCCTTAGAATTTCCTCAACCTTTTAAAGATTTTGGACTAAAAGATGGGAAATCAATTTTAGTTTATGTTTCTAAAAACTCCATTTATAATGGAGAGTTTATCAATGAATTCACAGAATATATATATAAATTAAAAAAAGTTTCTGAGAGTAAGGCTTTAGAGATAAAAAGTAATATTGAACATATTTGGGGGGAAAACAAAACAGATCAT
>JAPUEP010000265.1 GCA_027492515.1 Hyphomonadaceae bacterium | reverse complement strand
AGAGAATGCGAATAAATCACGTGCAGGCTTATTGGCACTTGCGCCATCTTTATAAAGAGAGCGTCCATCAACACGCGCATCAATATCACCAGATGTTGAAATCATGCAGCGATATGCAAGCAATAGGAATAAAAGCCCCAAAACCACACTTGTGCCCATATATAATTTACCACCAAGGCCAGTGAATGACGGGGCAATTGCAATTGGAACCAAAAGCAAAGAATAAAGGAAAATTTGAATGCGCGTTGATTTTGCACCCTTTGCAACCGGCATCATTGGAACACCTGCGCGCGCATAATCACCCGCTTTATAAAGTGCCAAAGCCCATGAATGCGGCGGTGTCCAAAGGAAAATAATTAAAAGTGGTAAGAATGCGTTTAAATTAATCGGCCCGCCTGCGGCAACCCAACCAATGAAAGGGGGGAGCGCACCCGCAAGGCCGCCAATAACAATATTATTTGGTGTATGACGCTTAAGCCAAATTGAATAAACAACGGCATAAAAGAAAATTGTAAAAGCCAAAAGGAATGCGGCAAGGTAATTGGTTGTTAAAGCTAATAATAAAACCGAAACCGCCGAACAAATATTGCCCATCATTAGGGCTTCTTCTTTATTTACAAGGCCAGCAGGGACGGGGCGCATACGTGTACGTTTCATAAGGCCGTCAATATCGGCATCATACCACATATTATAAGCGCCACTACCGCCCGCGCCCAATGCAATGGCGAAAATCGCCAATGCAGTAACAATTGGGTTATGATTTGTTGGAACACAAACATAACCAACCAATGCAGTGAATACGACCAGTGACATAACGCGCGGCTTTAAAAGCGCGAAATAATCTTTCCAACCCGCGATGCGCGCATTTTTTTCGCCCATCATTTGGTTTGAATTGTCAAAGGTCGCCTCACTCATAATTCACCTATTCAGCAGGAACAGCGTGTGGTTCGTGATGGCCATGACCATGGTCAACCAACACAGGCGGTTCAGAGAATTGGTGGAATGGCGGTGGTGAAGACAATGTCCATTCCAATGTATCCGCACCTTCACCCCAAGGGTTAGCGCCAGCTTTACGTTTCACTAAGAAACATTCAGCAAGCATGATAAGGAATACAACAACACCAACCACAGTTACCATATAACCATAAGTTGAGATTTTGTGCCAATAAGCAAACTGATCGGCATAATCAACATAACGGCGTGGCATACCTTGAAGGCCAAGGAAATGCTGCGGGAAGAAGATTAGGTTCACACCAACAAAGGTAATAAGGAAATGCAATGTTCCCAAGAAGCCATTATATTTATAGCCTGACATTTTCGGCAACCAATAATAGAAGCCCGCAAAAATGGTGAATACAGCGCCAAGTGACATTGTATAATGGAAGTGTGCAACCACATAATATGTGTCGTGCATTGCAGTATCAACACCCGCATTCGCAAGAACCACACCAGTTACACCACCAACAGTGAACACGAAAATAAAGCCAATCGCCCACATCATCGGAACAGTAAAGCGGATTGAACCACCCCACATTGTCGCAATCCAAGAGAAAATTTTAATACCAGTAGGTACCGCAATAATCATAGTCGCAGCAACGAAATAGGCTTTAAGGTTTACATTCATGCCAACTGTGTACATGTGGTGCGCCCACACGATGAAGCCAACGAAACCGATTGCAACCATCGCCAAAACCATTGGTGTGTAACCAAAAACTGGTTTGCGGCTGAAAGTTGAAACGATGTGTGAAATGATACCAAAACCTGGCAAGATAAGAATGTAAACTTCAGGGTGACCAAAGAACCAGAATAAATGCTGGAACATGATTGGGTCGCCGCCTTGTGCAGGGTCAAAGAAACCAGTGCCGAAGTTGCGATCTGTCAAAAGCATGGTAAGTGCGCCCGCCAAAACTGGCAAAGACAATACCAAAAGCCAAACAGTTACAAAAACCGCCCATACAAACAATGGCATTTTGAACATTGTCATGCCAGGGGCACGCATATTCAAAATTGTCGTAATGAAGTTAATTGAACCAAGAATTGATGAAATACCCGCAATATGTAGTGATAGGATCAACAAATCCATCGCAGGGCCAGCATGACCAGAAGTTGACAATGGCGGATATAAAACCCAACCACCGCCAAAGCCATTACCCGGCCCACCATCCACAAAGGTGGAGAGCACCGCCAGTGACAGCGAGGCAGGCATCAACCAGAATGAAATATTATTCATACGTGGGAAGGCCATATCAGGTGCACCAATCAAAATCGGCACAAACCAGTTACCAAAACCACCAATCAAAGCAGGCATAACCATGAAGAAAATCATGATAAGGCCGTGAAGCGTCATAACAACAAGGTAATTATGTTCATTACCCCACATGCCGCCATTGAAAACCTGAATGCCAGGTTCCATCAATTCCCAACGCATAAGACCCGACATACCGCCGCCAATAAGGCCCGCGATAATTGCGAAAATCAAATACATTGTACCAATGTCTTTGTGGTTAGTTGAATTTAGCCAACGCCAAGGATTAAAAATTGATGGTCTATCTGAAACATCAAAAGCGTTTATATCTGTATTATGTGTATCGTGCGCCATAGTTACCTCACTATTTCGCGGCAAATTTAATTGTATCGGTAGAAGCGGATTTTTGCGAAGCAATCCAAGCGTCAAATTCGGCTTGTGAAACTACTTTCACTTCGATTGGCATGCCATAATGTTTGATACCGCAAACTTCAGAGCATTGACCATAATAAGTGCCAGTTTTTTCAACTTGGAACCATTCCTGGTTAAGTTTTCCAGGAACCGCATCGATTTTCACGCCAAATTCAGGAACAGTCCATGAATGGATAACATCCGCCGCAGTTGTTTGAAGGCGAACAACTTTACCAACAGGAACGATAATCGCATTATCAGTACCAAGACGGAAAGGTTTGCCCGCTTTTTGTGCTTCTTCACGGGTTTCAAGCATGTTTGCAGTAACGCTTACGCCTTCATAATCTGGATATTCATATTCCCAATACCATTGGTGACCAGTTGCCTTAATGGTTAAATCATATTTTGAAGGAACAACATCTTCTTTATACAAAAGCGGGAAAGAGAAAATTGAAATACCAAGCAAAATAAGAACTGGAACCGCAGTCCAGATAATTTCAATTGTTGTATTATGCGTAAATGTTGCAGGTTTAGGATTTGATTTCGCATTATAGCGAACGATAATCCAAACCAATAGACCTAATACAAAAAGCGAAACAATAATAATAATTGGCATCAAAATATTGTCATGAAAATTGACAATATCGTGCATTATCGGCGTTACAGGCTCTTGAAAGCCCAAACCCTGTGCCATAGCGTTTGATGCACCTAAAATAGATGCCAAAGCACTAAAGCAGATAAACTTATCAGCCTTTGAAAAATTCATATTTTCCCCCTGACGACGCCTATAACCCCCGAATAGTTGCAATATGCGCCTGTGACTTTTAGTGTGTTGTGACAGCTTGTCGCTGTGTGACAATCTGTCACTCGACCAAAGTAATATATGTTTATTACAAATTACGAAAGTGGGTTGCTGCACTAAAAGTGTGGTTTTTGCTTTTATTTTTTAGGAAATTGCGCGAAAAATCCTATATATAATTAATTTTGGATGTTTGAATGACTAATTCTTCTGGTTTTAACCATGTTTCGCTATTGGACCGCGCCCTTGAAAATGGCCCGCAAGAGATTTTGAAGGCTGCCCTTAATGGTGCGGATGATGGCGAAATATATCTTGAAACCGCCCGCCATGAAGGTTTTATGTTTGATGATGGTCGTTTAAAATCAGCATCTTATGATTCGCATGAAGGGTTTGGCCTTCGAATTGTGGCAGGTGAGGCAATTGGATATTCACATTCCAACGAAATCTCCCGCGATTCTTTTTTGCGTGCATCTGATGCCGCAAGTCTTGCCAAACGTGGATATTCGGGAAATGCGGCAATTGCACCCCAAAGAACCAATCAAAAACTATATGAAGATGTAAATCCACTTGATACACCAAGTTTTGAAACCAAGGTGAAAACTTTGGGTGATGTTGATGCCTATATTCGCGCCAAAGACCCACGTGTGGTTCAGGTTTCAGTTTCATTTGCGGCGGCAAAGAAAGATGTTGTAATTATCCGTGGTGATGGTGAAATATTTTCAGATCATCGCCCATTGGTTCGCGTGAATGTTGCGGTAACTGCCGAAAAAGATGGCAAACGTGAAACCGGCGCATGCGGTGGCGGTGGACGCACGCTTTATGGTCATTGGCTTGAAATGGACAAATTACAAAGCCTAGCCGATGAAGCATTGCGCATCGCCCTTGTAAATCTTGATGCAAAACCAGCGCCAGCAGGTGAAATGGATGTGGTCTTGGGTTCAGGCTGGTCAGGCGTTTTGCTGCATGAAGCGGTTGGGCATGGCCTTGAGGGTGATTTTAACCGCAAAGGAACAAGTGCGTTTTCGGGGCGTATCGGTCAACAAGTTGCGGCAAAAGGCGTAACAGTTGTTGATGATGGCGCAATCGAAAATCGCCGTGGCAGTCTAAATTTTGATGATGAAGGCACGCCAACCGAACGAACAGTCTTAATCGAAGATGGCATTTTGGTCGGCTATATGCAGGACAGGCAAAATGCGCGTCTTATGGGAACGAAATCAACAGGCAATGGCCGCCGTGAATCGTTTAATCATTCCCCACAAGTTCGCATGACCAATACTTTCATGGAAAATGGCAACACAGATCCTGATGAAATTATTGCATCAATGAAGCGCGGCGTTTTTTGTGCGCAATTGGGCGGGGGGAATGTTGATATTACTTCTGGAAAATTCGTTTTCCAAACTTCTGAAGCCTATTTTGTCGAAAATGGCAAAATCCAATACCCAATAAAAGGCGCAACCCTAATCGGCGACGGCCCAAGCGCCCTTACAAAAGTCACAATGATTGGCAATGACTTCAAACTAGACGAAGGCGTCGGCACCTGCGGCAAAGGCGGACAAAGCGTTCCGGTGGGGATTGGTCAACCGACATTGAAGATTGATGGTTTGACAGTTGGCGGGACGGAGATCTAAACGCTCCCCTGCGAAACGGGGGAGCTGTAACGATTTATCGTGACTGAGGCGGCGCGAGCGATAGCGAGCTTAAGCCCTAGTTGATACTGATGA
>JAPUEP010000264.1:2922-5191 GCA_027492515.1 Hyphomonadaceae bacterium | reverse complement strand
TATCCCCCCGAATATTTGCGCAAGATTTACAAAAACGGCCATGAAATTGCCTGCCACACTTATGCCCATCCAAGATTACGCGGCAGAAGCGAAATGGAAATCTTACTTGATTTGGACAAAAACCTTGAGATTATGCGTGAAATTTTGGATGATGAGACTTTCGAATTTTCAAGCCACGCCTTCCCTTATGGCGAATTTGATAAAATCTCACGCAAGATTTTGTCCGAACGCTTTGTAACATCGCGCGGGGTATTGCGCGCCATCAATCATGGCAAAATTGATTTTGCCAATTTGCGCACAACACCATTAGAACGCCAAAGATTCACCCCCGAATATCTTCAAACAAATATTGAAAAAGCCATAAAAACCAATGGCTGGATAATATTCTTTACCCATGACATTGCCAAAAACTGCACACCATATGGTTCAACCCCTGAAATGCTTGAAATGGTAATTGATGCGGTAAAAAAAGCGGGCATCGAAGTTTTAAGCGTTAAGGATGCAGCGAATAAAATTATTGCTTAGTGGATTTATAAAAACCACTTAAAACCTCAAACGCCTTTTTCTTTTCACCTGTTTCGCTTATCAGGCCTTTGCGGTTCCAGCCTTGTTGATAAATTGGATGTTGGCGGCGCGGGGAACGAAAATCTTTTAAAATCCAAGGTGACATTCCAACCAAAAATGGGATATTTTGCGCCATTTTTAGAGTATATTTGAAATAATCTTCTTGATATTCTTCGGAAAATTTTAATTTGCGGCTTTTGTCGTGAAAACCATATTTGGCATCGGCGCCAAATTCGGAAAATATCATTGGTTTATTCCAAATATTTTGCCAGTTGAAATTTGGTAAATCCTTTAAATCATCCTCTGAATACCAACCATTATAAGTATTTACCGCCAATAAATCGACCTTTGCACCCAATGGATCATCAACAATAATTTGTTTATCTTTTCGGCTTGCCATTAGTGCGGCGCTTACAAGGCGTGAATTATCAAGCCTGTGGGTTTCATCAATTAATTGCCCCATAAATTCATTGCGAACGGGCGAAATTGGGGTTTCATTCCCCACACTCCAGATAATTATTGACGCGCGATTGTAATCACGCACAATATTTTCAAACAACATATTTTTTGCCAATTCACGTGTCTTTGGTGAATTAAAATCAATTGTCCAATAAACTGGTATCTCACTCCAAACTAAAAGACCCATTTTGTCGGCAAGTTTTAATGTGGTTTCGGTATGTGGATAATGCGAAAGCCTAATAAAATTGCCATGCATTTGGTTTTTGACAATATCAAATAGTTTTTGGCTTTCCGATTGTGTCATATTACGACTTGGATTTTTGCCAATTTCTTCTTCATGCATGGAAATACCACGAAGATATAATGGCTTATCATTCAGATAAATTTGATTATTTTTAGCCTCAATTGTGCGAAAACCAATGTCATCATTGATCTTATCGCCGTTTATTTCAAAGCCAATTTTATATAATTTTGGATTTTCAGGCGACCAAAGAATAAGGTTTTTTGGCGCATCAAATTCAAATTTACCAATATTATTTTCAATTTTACCCGAATATTTTTGATCTAATTCATCGATATTAATATTGAAATTTTGTGGGTTTGTAGTTTTCGAATTTATCTTCACTTCACCAAAAATTTTCCCATTTTTATAGGTGATTTTGGTGTTTTCAATAAAATCACTTGGCGTGTAAATTATTTTTACGGGCCGTGTTATGCCGCAATATAAATCCCAATCAGTGATAGGGGTTGGGATTGATTGTTCATCATGTTTGCAATCAATTTCAAGGTCGATTTTATTGTCATTTGGCTTTAAATAATCGGTAAATTCAAACGAAAAGGCCGTAAACCCGCCTTCATGCGCACCAATTAAGTGACCATTTATATAGGCTTTAACAAGATAATTTGCGCCATCAAAATGCAAAAATGCGCGTTCATTTTTATTTGCTATATTTTTAAAATTCTTACGATACCAAACAAGGCCATCATAATATCTAAGTTCAGTTTTTAATGAATTCCATGCCCCCGGTAATTTCATTAATGGCGCTTTATCCATGTCTTGTTCGAAAAAAGTTTTTGGATTTTTTGCAATTTCATCATCAATATTCACATCACGATAACGAAGGGCATTATCCCCCGCCTTAGTTCCATGAAACCCAATTTGCCCAACCCTATAAGGGTCAATCGAATAACGCCAATCCCCCGATAAATCTTGGCTTTTGCGCGCATCAATATTATTAAAATAGAT
>JAPUEP010000264.1:0-2912 GCA_027492515.1 Hyphomonadaceae bacterium | reverse complement strand
CTGCGCAAAACAGGGCAAACAAATCAAAGTCAAAAGAAGAAATAACCGCAACATCCCCCCAAATTACCCACCTTTAAAATTTAAACAAGCAAAAAGGCCCGAAACTTTCGGGCCTCTAAAAATAATGTCAATAATTTATAAAAACCACGCTTTTTATAAATTATTGCCCGCTTGAACTAAATCGCTAAGTGAGGCCAAAGGCCGAAGGCGGCGACTTAAGGGCTAATCCCCCGCGCTCACCGCAACCATTGCCGCGCGTAAAACGCGCCCTTGAAGGGTGAAGCCTGGTTGGAATACTTCGGCAATATTGCCAGCGGCAATTGCAGATGGGATTTGCGCAACCGCTTGGTGAAGATTTGGATCAAATTTTTCACCTTGGACGCCAATTTTTTTAACGCCATGCGCTTCAAACGCTTTGAACAATTCTTTTTCAGTAAGTTCAATACCTTCAACAAAAGCTTTGAAACCTTCATCGGCGCGTTGGTCATCGGTAATTGTTCCAAGTGCACGGCCCAAAGTGTCAGCGATTGGTAATAAATCACGGGCGAATTTATCAATTGCATAAAGACGGGCATCTTGCTTTTCACGCTCTGCACGGCGGCGGGTATTTTCAGCATCAGCCATAGCGCGCAATGCATGGTCTTTTAGGCTTTCAACTTCTGCCAAAGCTGCTGCCAATTGTTGTTCCAATGAAGGTTCAATATTTACTTCTTGGTTTTCATCATTTGCAACTTCTTGCTCAAGTTCGATTTCTTGTTCAATTTTATTTTCTTCGTCAGACATTTTTTATCCTAAGTAATATAGTTTCACGCAAATAGATTATGGGAATTGAAAAATCACCCCCTATTTGGTGATTAATTGCCGTTTCTCAACCATCTTTGTCAGTATTTTTGCGGTATAATCCACAATTGGTATCACACGTGCATAATTAATGCGGGTTGGACCAATAACCCCAAGCGCCCCAATAACCCGATTTTGCCCATCCATATAAGGCGCGGCAATTAATGCAGAACCTGATAAAGCGAATAATGGGTTTTCAGAACCGATAAATAATTTTACCGCCTCCCCCGCTTTGGCGGCATCTAAAACTTGTATAAGGTCGCGTTTTTTTTCTAATTCATCAAATAAAACCCGAACCCGTTCTAAATCAATTCGCAAATCTGTATCATTAAGAAGGTTTGCACGCCCCCTTACAATTAGCTTGCGTTCAAGAATTGATTTTCCGCCCGACCATTGGGCAAGGCCATCTTCGATAAGGCGCGCGGCTATATTATCAATTTCACGCTCATCAGATTTTAATTGGACCATTAATTGGTTCAAGCTGTCTGATAATGTGCGACCACGCAAATGATAATTAATATAATTTGTGCTTTCCTGAAGTTGCGATGCAGTTATTCCAATCGGTGAATTGATAAATCTATTTTCAACCCGACCATCTTGAAAAACCAAAACCACCAATATTTGACCAACGCCAATATTCACAAATTCCACATGTGAAACCGTGGATTCTGCCGCAGGGGTTGTTACAAGCCCTGCCCCGCCTGCAATACCTGAAAGAAAACTTGATGCCTCGGATAGGGCTTGTGATATGTCACCATCGGCGCTTTCAATGCGCCTATCGATGATTTCTTTATCTTCTTGGGCGATTTGTGAAACTTCTAAAAGGCCATCGACAAAAAGCCTTAAACCTTGGTGGGTTGGCGCGCGACCCGCAGAAATATGCGCAGAATCAAGCAAGCCCATATGCGCCAAATCACTCATAGTATTGCGGATAGTTGCAGGGGATAATTTCAAACCCTGCATTGATAAAGTGCGCGAACCAACAGGTTCACCAGTTTCAATATAAGTTTCAACAATGCGTGAAAAAATATCGCGGGCGCGAAAATCTAAATCATTTAAAATATTAGCGTTTGAGACAGTTTTCATTATCTTCAGAATAGCAATTTTTCACAGCTTTATCAATTATACACATTACAACCTATGGAAAATAAGATGTTTGTGTTATAAAGGCGCGATTTTCCAAGAAAGGTCAATACTCTGTCAGTTGTAGAAGAAAAACCAAAACGTGCCCCGCGCAAAAAAAAGCCTGTTAATAGTGGCTCAAAAGAATTAAGCGCAAAATTACGTGATATTATTTTAAAATCACTTGATGAAGATCAGGCCGATGATGTTTTGGCAATAGATTTAGAAGGCAAAAGTTCAATTGCCGATTTTATGGTCATTGCATCAGGGCGTAATGCGCGCCATGTTGTTGCAATTGCCGATCATATTTTATCAAAATTAAAAGATGAAGGTCTTGGCAAAATTAAGGTTGAAGGCATCACTAATGGTGATTGGGTCTTGCTTGATGCTGGTGATATTATCATCCATCTTTTCAAACCTGAAGTGCGTGAATTCTATGCTTTAGAGCGTATTTGGCTTGGCGAAAGCAAACATTTAGTTTCTAATTAGTGTCTAATTAAAAATGAAGATTACGCTTGCCGCAATTGGCAAATTTCGAAATTCAGAACCTGAACAAGCTTTGGCGCTTGATTATATAAAACGCGCCGAAGTTTCGGGAAGGCCATTGGGCATCAATAGCGTAAAACTTCAAGAATATGAAATCAAAGCCAAAGATAATGTAAAGGTTCGTGAATCAAACCTTTTGCGCGAAAATATTGGTAATGATTGTTTTTTAATAGTCCTTGATGAACGTGGTCAAAATATTTCATCGCGCCAATTAGCGGGAATATTTGAAAAGCAAATGCAAAACGGCACAAAAGAAATAATATTTGCCATTGGCGGCGCCGATGGTCATGATGAAGATATGCGAAAAAAAGGTGATTTATTGCTTTCTTTCTCAAAATTAACTTGGCCTCATAAACTGTGTCGTATTATGGCATCTGAACAGATTTATCGGGCAGTATCAATTA